>JBJXHA010000743.1:0-7619 GCA_046160275.1 Bacteroidia bacterium
AACCTGTATAAAACATGGGTTGCGCGGCAAAACCATTAAATTCTAACATTCCTGAAGGGGGCATAAACAATTTATCCGCAGTGGTGGACAAATAATACGATTTTTCGGAATAAACTTCGGCATAAGCGTAAATGAATTTGCCCGACTTTTTAAATTCTAACAATTCATCATAAATCGTTTTTAGCGTTGCCCAACCGCCAGTTACTGCGCCATTTGTATTTAGGTAAATTCCTTTGATGTTTTCGTCTTTTTTGGCTGCACGAATTGCCTCAACTAATTGATACAGACCAATTTTGCTGTCCACATCAAAGCCCGCCATCGGAATATATTGCTCAAAACCAAAATCATCGGGAACGGCATTTTCTACGATTTCCCCATTTAGGCGAAGATGAAGAATAGAATTTTCTTCAATTTTCACCGCTTCATTGGTGTCCGCAGAAGCAACAATCCCCCCAATAATCACGCCTCCTAAAATAAAAACTAAAAATACGGTAGCGAGAATTGCCAACAAAGCGGCAAGAAATGTTTTAAAAAATGTCATTTTCATAGACTTTTTTAAGTAGTGAATAATAAATTAGTAAGGAACGAGTAGTGCGGTGTCATCTAATCATTCTGTTAAAAATGTGTCGTGAGGGAAGGAAAATTATTACAGCTTGAGTTTTAATCCTTATCATACACTTGATACAATTCCCAACTTTTATAAATGCTTATCCCAAAAACGCCCAAAATGAGTAAGCCATAAATCGCATAAGCATTATGATATTGCTTATAAAAAGTTGTGTAATTAATCCCTATCCACATCAAAGTAGAAATAACGCCTGCATACGCCAACGATGGTGATAGAACTACTCCTGTATATTGGCGGATTCTGTTGAAATCGGTAGGGAGTTGATATAAAACGGCTGTCCAATGCCTTTTTCTCCCCAAATAAAGAAATGTACAAAATTGAGAGAAAGAAAACCCTTTTTCCGTAGGAGTTATGTTATAGGGCTTAAATTCGCTGCAATAATAAGCATACACAACATAAAGCGTTAATCCCATTACAATCAATAAGATAGGATTCCAACCTAAGCCCAAGATAGAAGCTAAAGGATTCATCTCTTTGCTTAAATCAGGCGTGAAAACGTAAGTAGCGTAGGCATCATAAGCCCTTGAAAAAATAATCCAAAGGCTTACAAGCCAAAATTTGAGTTGCTTGTTCATTTGTTTGTTTACAGATAATAAAAAATAAGTGAAACAATCAGATGAAATGATTCATAAAAAAATTACATCGCTTTGACCAAAGGCAAAAAAAGTAGGATAAAACAGTACTTTTTTAGGTTAAAAAGGAGACTGAAATCCTGCAAAAGCGGGTTGTTTTTCATCTTTTGCTGATAAAATAGGGGGAATTTCTTCCCATTTAATCCCCAAATCAGGGTCGTCCCACTTTAAGCCTGCATCACTTTCTGCATGATATAAATTGGTGCATTTGTAATAAAATAGGCAAGTATCTGAAACTACTTGAAAGCCATGCGCAAAACCTTCTGGCACATATAAAAAACGCAATTTATCTGCCTCAAGCAAAAAGGTTTCGTGTTTTCCATAAGTAGGCGAGTTTTTGCGCAAATCTACCGCAACATCTAACACAATCCCTTGCAAAGCAGTTACTAACTTCCCTTGCGCGTAAGGCGGAAACTGAAAATGTAAGCCGCGCAAAATGCCTTTTTGAGAAGAGGACAAATTATCCTGCACAAAATTCAGGTGTCCTAGCCCTAAATCATCAAATTTTTGGCGATTAAACAACTCTACAAAAAAGCCACGACTATCTTTAAACAATTTTGGCTCAATAATAATTAAATCAGGAATACTTGTAGGTATAACATTAAACATAAGCAAATAATGGAAAAATGATAGGGCAAAAGTACAGTTATTTTCAATGATTACAAGCGTTTTGTATCCTAATAAAGCATAAAAAAGTTGTAACCTATAACAAGATTACAACCATTTAAACATATAAAATAATTCATTTTCAATCAATTACGATTCATAGGAAACACTTAATATCGTATGAATGGGAATAAACGCACCTGCCTTCAACATAATCACGTCTTCTCCTACGTTCCAAATGGTCGTGGTGACCTCCCTAATGCCCTCTGAAGTCATAAAAGCGATGGAAACTTTTCCTTTAAATTCATTCCCTAAACGACACGCCATTGCCAAATCAGTTTGACGATTTTGTATTTCTTGGGCACTATTAAGTACTTCGCCTTTAGGAAATTGAACATGAAGCAACGCTTCTTTTGAAATCTCGGGATAATGAATACCTTGTGTCATTTTGCTAATAAGTTTTAATGTGGTAAAAAATTGTAAGACTATGAAAAAGAACGAGATAGCTATGGGATGTTTAGATTCTTACAAAGATAACAGACAAAAATGAAATTTCAAAGAGCTAAGGTAAATTCTAAGCAAATTCTAATATTTAAGGAGAAATCGGGAAATTAGCGTATGTTTTGAAATGAAATTGCAAAAAGGAAACAAGTTATTAACGGATTGATTATTAGGAATTTAATACGATTTGTCGCATAGTTAAGGAAAAAAAGGGGAATTAAGTTATTGTATATCAAATATTTAATTACCTAGCCTTCGTTTGATGCTTTATTTCAAAATATTTTCTTAAACTGTTCGCTGATATTTTTCCTTTGTTTACACCATTTTTTTGATTTATTTTGCTACGCTAAATCTTATTTAGTTCGAATGTTAAACATTTCCTTCACTTATATATTTTTTACTTTATTTATTGGGTTGATAATGAGTATTCTACAAACAATTATTTTAGCGATTATTGAGGGGCTGACAGAATTTCTTCCCGTTTCCTCGACAGGTCATTTGATTATTGCGAGTTCTTTTTTTGGGATTCAGTCAGATGATTTTGTGAAATTTTTCAACATTGCTATTCAATTAGGTGCGATTTTGGCGGTTGTTGCGTTATATTGGAAGAAGTTCACCAATTTTAAACGCCCAGAATTTTATGTAAAACTGGCTGCTGCAGTAGTTCCTGCTTTGATTTTTGGCAAACTTTTCGATGATTATATTGATGAATTGATGGAAAAACCGCTTCCGATTGGTATTGCGTTATTGGTGGGCGGAATTATTTTGCTTTTTGTAGATGATTGGTTTCGCAAACCGCGCATTCAACAAGAAGAAGACATTGATACAGTTACAGCCATTAAAATAGGTTTGTTTCAAATTTTAGCAGTCTGTTTTCCTGGTACTTCACGCAGTGCTGCCACGATTATTGGTGGTATGTCGCAAAAATTGACAAAAGAATTGGCAACCGAATTTTCTTTCTTTTTGGCAGTTCCTACAATGTTCGCAGCCACAGGGTATAAAATTTTGAAAGCCATAAGCGATGAAAATATGCACCATTTTTTTAGTGGTGAACACCTTACTTCTTTGTTAATTGGTAATCTTGTGGCGTTTGTAGTCGCAATTTTGGCAATCAAATTCTTCATTCAGTTGGTAAGCCGCAATGGTTTTAAATGGTTTGGCGTTTATCGAATTATTGCGGGACTAATTACGATTGTGTTGTATTACGTGGGATTTTTCGGGTAGGAAAAAACGTTTATTGTTATTAGGCATTATGTTCGAGAATATCTATCAACCTGCAACGGGTTGCTTTTTGGTGGCGGAGCCTTTTATGGAAGACTCAAATTTTAAAAGAACAGTGGTCTTGCTCGCCGAATATAACCTTCAAGAAGGGGGCTTTGGTTTTGTTATCAATCGCCCTTTGGATTTGACGCTCAATGATGTGATAGAAGGTTTACCTACTTTTGCAGCTCCTTTGCTGCTAGGAGGCCCTGTTGACCATAATTCCCTACATTTTATTCATCGCTATGCCGATTTGTCAGGTTGTCGTAAGATAGGGAATCACACCTATTGGAGCGGCGATTTTGACCATTTATGTAAGAAAATTAACAATGGACAGGCAAAACCCGAGGAAATCATGTTCTTTATTGGGTATTCAGGTTGGACTTGTCCGCAGTTGGAACAAGAATTGCGGCAGAAGTCGTGGATTGTCGCGCCTCAAAACGAGACTTTTTTGTTTCCAACTCATCATAAAACCGTTTGGCGTGACATTCTGCGAAATATGGGAAACAGTTTTAGTGTGATGGCAAATTATCCGCTAGACCCCAGATTGAATTAACAATTAAACATTTCAACCAATATTTTTAGCTAATTTATAAAAAATGAAATTTCTCATAACTTCTTTATTATCAGCTCTTTGTTTGCATGGACTAGCACAAGAAATTCCATCGATTCCTGAGCCTGTAGCAAATGCACCCATTAATTTTGCAGGAGAATTTAGTAACTGCTCACAGAGTGATTCTATCCGAATTTATGATTTTGTAGGCTTGTCTTTGCGACAAGTGGCTGCGCTTGCTTTGAAAAATGAGGGTACAAAATCTACGTTTAGTGTGAGTTTGAATGGGGTTCAACCTGGATTTTATTTCATTGGAATGCAACCTAACCAAACAATTCCCTTGATTTTAGGGGCGGAACCTGCCATTTATTTAAGCTCTGATTGCAAGAACTTCCAAAATATGCAAATTTCGGGTTCGCCAATGAATAGAGATTACCAAACGGTAAGCAAAACAGCTGATGACCTAAATCAACAAGCAAATACGATTATGCAGCAGTTTCGATTTGCTCCTGAAGATCCAGCCTTGTTTACTCAACTGAAAAAAGTAGATGATGGAAAACGCAAGTTATTCGATTCATTGAAAATAGCAAACCCTTATTTGGCAAAAAATATTGCTTTGCGCACCTATTATAGTTTTCAAAATAATCATTTGCTTAATGAAAAAGAAGAAGATTATTTTGCACGTACTTTCTTGATGAATGTGGATTTTGGCGACAAAGATTTTGACAAAATTCCTGCTGTTTTTAATACAGTACAAAGTTATGCGCAAACATTGGGCATGATTGGGCTTTCTGCCGAAGACCAACAAATGCACGCAGATAAATTATTGAAAAATGTGAGCAAAGATAGACCCGTTTATCCTTTGTTGCTTTTGGGCCTAGCTACGGGATTTAAAGGAAAAGATGATGACTCCTTTAATAAATATGCGCAATTGTATTTAAAGGATTTTGCTTTGTTAAATCAACCCATTACGGCTGATTTTAATGCAACGATTCAAAAAATACAAAAAACTTTGATTGGTGCGCCTGCTTTGGATTTTAAATTGCCAACACCTGATGGTAAAGAATTGGGAATCAGCGATTTTAAAGGGAAAGTGGTGATGGTGGATTTTTGGGCAAGTTGGTGTAAACCTTGTAGAAAAGAAAACCCCAATGTGGTAAGAATGTACAACCGCTTTCATAATCAAGGGTTTGAGATTTTGAGTGTTTCGCTCGACCAAAATAAAGAAGCATGGACGAATGCCATTCAAATGGACGGTTTAAATTGGAATCATATCAGTGATTTAGCAGGCTGGAATTGTGCAGGTTCTAAATTGTATGGTGTTACAGGTATTCCTTACACTTTACTCATTGACAAAGACGGACGCATCTTAGCCAAAAACCTTCGAGGCGATGCTTTGGAAAAGAAATTAGAAAAGATTTTTGCGAAATAATTGCTTATCTAACGCTAACTCCTAATATCTGGTAAACGGACTTTGCCAAATGTTAGGAGTTGCTTTATGATAACCATAACGTCCTTCTCTTATGATAACTAAATTTTGTCCTTCTCTCAATATGGGGATTCTTTTTGCCTTTCTCCTCAACTTATTTTTGTAAACATCTTTTTATCTGTTATGTTAGGCGGCTTATTAGGCGCGGAGATTATCCCTTTTATTATAGTGATTGCCGTCCTATTATCTGCCCTGCTTTTTTGGGGAATTTGGAAACTCGATAAAAAATGGTTTAACAGGGAGCGATAATTTTACAAAAAACTGTAATAAATCTCATAATAATTTACTAATTTTGCGAACCAAAATCGTTTATCCCTATTGGATAAGCGTTTTGCATATTGTTCTAAACTAGAAAAATGGATCAAGAAACGAAAAATGACCGCCTCTATGCCTATATAGTGCTGGGTGTTGCGGTTGCAGCAGCGATTATCGGAATAGCAACTGGGCATGGCGATTTGGTGCTAGATATATTAAAAGGAGCAGGCTTGATGATGCTTGCGATTACCATTTTGGTAACAATTCACGAATTAGGGCATTTTTGGGCAGCTAAAGCCTTCGGAATGAGGGTAGAAACCTTCTCAATCGGCTTTCCCCCTGTTATTTGGAAAACCAAAAGAGGCGAAACTGAATACCAAATTGGTATGATTCCCTTAGGTGGCTATGTGAAAATTTCGGGAATCATTGACGAATCTTTAGATGAGTCAAATATGCAGTCAGAAGCGCAACCTTGGGAGTTTCGCGCAAAACCAATTTGGCAACGTTTGATTGTCATGGTTGGGGGCGTAACAATGAATGTTATCTTGGGGGTACTTGTTTTTGCTGCCATGAAATTTTTCTTTGGGGAAACGCGCACACCTGTATCTGCCTTGAAGCATAAAATTGAAGTAACGGACATTGTTCGCTCAAAGGACAAAGATGGAAAAGAACATTGCCGCACTACTTTGGGTTACTATTTGGGATTGCGTTCAGGCGATTCTTTGATTTCTTTTTCAGGACAGAAATTTAAGTATGTGGAAGAATACCAAAATCCACAATTATTGATGGATGGCGGCTATTATGAAGTAAAAAGAGGGGATAAAATTGAAAAAGTTAATATTCCGCTAGGGGCAATGAATTTAATGAGCGCAGATACAATTGCGCCTGTTTTATTTGATTTAAATTACCCCTCAAAAATAGAAGTTGTAGAAGATAAGCCTATGCGCCCAGCCCAAAAAGCGGGTTTGAAAACAGGCGACATGGTGGTAAAAATGGATAGCACGCCTGTTCAACATTTTAAGCAATTGAAAAAAATGTTAGATGAGAGCAAGGCAAATCAAAACATTGTTTTCACCGTGTTAAGAGAGGGTAAGGAGTTACAAATTCCCGTTCAGACAGATGCAGACAAGAAAATTGGCGTAGCTCCTGTTTTTGAAGATACTGCGATTACTTATAACTTGGGGCAATCTTTAGCCAAAGGTAGTTCTGAAGCGTTTGGTTTTGTTTCTGCGAATGCCAAAGGTTTTGGTAAAATGGCGAGCGGAGAAGTAAAGGCAAGCAAATCTGTGATGGGTCCTTTGGGTATCGCCAAAAAATACCTTGAAATTTTTACAAAAGGAGGTTGGAAAGGCTTTTTGTTTTTGACAGGGATGTTAAGTATGATTTTGGCATTTATGAATATTCTACCCATTCCTGCTTTAGATGGTGGTCATGTAGTTTTCTTGTTGGTGGAGGCAATTATGCGCCGCGAACCGCCTTTGAAAGTGCGCATGGTGATTCAACAAATCGGTATGGTATTGTTGCTATTGCTTATGGTCGCAATTATAGGAAATGATTTTATCACACATCTTTTTGGGGGAGGACCTCAAGATATTTGTAAATAATTAAAAAATGCAAAACGGGGCTGACTAAAAAGTTCGCAACTCTTCGAAGAGTTGCGAACTTTTTACATAGAACATAATAAAAAAACAATTC
>JBJXHA010000744.1:0-3960 GCA_046160275.1 Bacteroidia bacterium
TTATCAGTTGCTTGAGTTTTAAGGTTAATAAATCTTTATTTGCATAACCTGTGATAAGGTCGTAAAGCTTTAATGTATCCTCTCCATATCACAGGGTAAATGCAATAATAGCGATTTAGGCAGGGCAATTTTCCAAGCTGAATTTATCAGCAATCAAATTCGCCAGAGATGGCATTTCGAATTTTTTGGTCACCCGATCATAAACATAATTATAGATATTAACGCTATGTTTTCTGGCCGTTTGGACAATGGTTGCGAACGTATCCTTTGTTTTTGTGCCATTCTCACTGACAGTCTGAAGGTTGATGTCGCGCATGCGGGCTTGTGCTCTAGCGCCGAGTTCGGCGGGGTTATTATGGAGAGGAAGAAAAGGGAAAATCAACGGAAGCAATAATGACTTTTTCTTTGATAGTGTTCTGGAAATCCGCTCGTCCAAGGCAGGATAACCTGTTTTTGTTGAAAACAAAGCATCAAATTCTCTGGATAATTTTTTCGCAATTGCGTTTGACGGGCTCAGCTTATATTTGAGCAATTCACCATAGTAATCCCAAAAATTCTCAATGAAATTATCCAAAATAACTTGGTGGTGCTTCACGAACGGGGTTAGTTTTTTGTAGTGGCGTCCTTCATGAACCCAGCATAGCGATTTGTATTTGGAAATTTTATTGAACTGCGGGGCATCATCACACAGGAGATGCTTAATAGCATATTCGGAGCTTTGATAATAAACGATGGCTGATGACTCACGGATGACACGGCGATTGGTTGAGTGTTTTTTAGGATTGGGGAAGAGTTGGTCTAAAAGAGAATCCAGTTGTTCGTTCGTCAAAATTTCACTTTTAACCAATTTTTTCAGCTCGGCCAAGCGCAGGGCGGATAACCCAAATTCAGACATGAGCGCATAGGCGGACTCGTTGAATTTAAACTTCAGTTCGCTGCGGCAAAGGATGGCGAGCAAGGTTAATCGATCTTTTTTGGGGCGCGTGAAAAATCCGGTGAAGTAGGGATTACATAAAATGTGGGTATAGTGATTTTTCCCATTGACCCTGCACCCGGTGTCGTCCACGTGCTGATAGGTGTTTGCTTTCAATCCGGCATTAACAATGTCTTCTTTTTCCTGATGAAATAGATCGTGATTCTCTGTAATCATGCGGGATATCGTGGATTTCGCAATCTGAATGCCGAACGTTTTTAAAAACCGCGCAATCGCCGGCTCTGTCATGCCTGAGTCACGGTATAATGTAATCACCAGCGATCGGATCCCGGGGCCAAATTCACCCTTGTAAGCATTGGGAAGTTTACCTAAAAATGTTTTTTTCAATGACTTGGAATAATAAACGGCCACCCTGAATTCAACGTTGTCTGTAATGATTTTAAGATCCTGCACCACTCTCGTCTCATACCCTTTGAACTTTGCATCAGGTGGCAAGCTGTCTTTATCAAGGTCGCAATCGACCCGCCGATCGATCTTAACGGTGTTTTTCTTCTTGGTTTTTTTTGCACTTGATTTTTGATCGGAACGTTTCTTTCTATCTGCTTCAGATGAGTGCTTGGGGTCAACCGCATCCGAACCTGTTTTCTGCTTTCGAATCTCCGGTTTGCCTTGCTCGCCCTTGAGACGGTTAACTTCATCCTTCAATTGCTGAATGGTTTTCGCCTGCGCGGCATTGACTTCGACTAAAACTTCTACCAAACCAAATAATGTTCTTTGAACGGCGGCCACATGAGGATCCGCAATAGCATCAATATCTACTGTTAGTTTTTCCAGTGTCTTCTTTATATCAGTGGGACTCATCAGTGTTCTTATGTCTTTGCCCTCAAGAGCATTAATAATAACACGTCTTTTTTTGAGCAAATTTTTCGCGCTGGGATAGCGAGTAACTGTGCATAAAAATTTAAGGCTTGGGTGGGTACTGTTGTTGGAGGATTCGATCTTGTAGGGATCGCGATGCTGCTTTATGGTCGTGTATTTGATGGTGCTGTGAATGAGGTTGACTTCTCGATTTTTTTGAAAAAAACGTGTCAAGTAAAATTTTTGAAAAAACTAAAATATTTTCATTCTCAGGGGTCCGTGGGTTGTGGCCATCGGGATTATGCGGCGCTTACCCTGTGATATGGAGAGGATACTTTTTATATGAAAACAGCGCTAAATTCAGGCTACTTTAGCCTATTAATAGCAGTAAATCTCACTCAACTGATGTTTTCAATAAAAACCGAATAATGAGCATATTTAAAGCGTCTTGATTTACAATCATGACACATTACAGGGGTGTCATGGGCAGAGGGGAATGGCAATTATCTCTCCGTTTGCTTTTATTTTGATCACTTATTTTTACAGGGCAAAGAGCTACGAGGTCAATTAAATTAACCTATTCTAATCAACAGAACTAAATGGTGAAAGGCGGTGGTTTTTCTCGTTTCTCAGCATAAAAGCACAACATATGCTCCCAGCTTTCAAATAAGAAGTGCCTAAACCAGACCTCTAAATCAGTCCATAATTGCTTATATGTCCTTGTAATACTCCGACACCATTGAAACAATGTATCGGTCATTTCCAAGATTTGATGCATATAAAAGGCAAGCATTATCAAAATATAAAAATTAAAGGACTCACCATTCACGTGTCCCCAGTTATGAGTCAACTCATAGCCTTGATTTTTTAATGTATTAAAACACTCATTTTCCACCTTCCATCTCGCCCTGGCGGCCTTAGTAATGCTAACAACAGTGACCTCGTTGACCTCGAGATTGGTTGCCCAGACACCAAGAATAGTTGAGGTTTGGTTGCCATTTTTATCGGTGGTAATAGCAAAGGCTTTGATGACTGTTACTTTGATATCAGTGCTTCCATTTAATGGGATATCTTTATACCAACGATGAGCAATAGTGGTTTTACTGTTCTCGCTACATGATTTCAAGCTCTCATAAGGTGCTGTTTCGATCGCCTCAAATAGTTTTTTATGATCGCCTTGTTTGACTCGAAACAGATAATCCTCGCCTGCATCAAGTATGTTTTGAATAAACGGGGCGGTCGCATAAAGGCTGTCCGCTAGCCAGATAAAGGACATGCGTGGATGGCGTGACCTTATTGACGGTAGAAGGCGGTACGCAGCATTGATCTCACAATCTTGTTTCTCCGTACCATCTGTATTTTTAATTGCTTCTGGCATTAACGGAAGTATATGCTTCTTATCTGGGTGGCAAATAATCGGCTGCAATGCCTTATGGCTGTAGTGTACTACGCCATTGCGCTTTGTTTGGGTCAAACAGCAAGGGCAGCTGACTGCGTCTGATGAGTAGTATTCTGTGGCATCAATAGCCACCAGATATTTCTTTTGAAACTGATAGGAAGCCAAATGCTTACTGCGCTGTAACCTGGCAAGGAAGTCATCAAAAATTGGAGCAAATTGCTCAGAGGGGATGGCGCCAATAATCTTTCTCATTTGGTTGTCTTTTGGTGTATGGACTACACCAAATTGGGTTTGAAGATTATTTCTATGGTACTTATTCTCCATACTCTCCTGGAAATTAACCATGGTACTTGATTTATAAAACATACAAGCCAACCCAGATAAGGCCGTATCTAAAGCAGGGTAACGCGTACTGCTTTCTCGTCTTGGATCCTTATAATCACAAAATGCTTTTTTAAAGCCGCCAATAAGAGAGCTAAAACTAAGGTGTTTTTTTATTTTCATTTATTTGATAATAGGAGACTATTCATAGGCTAAAGTAGCCTGAATTTAGCGCTGTTTTCATATAAAAACAAGCAAAACAGTGCGAAAATATTTTTCTAAGGCACCCTAAAACAAAGGGTTAAAGGCTTGGATGAGATCCGCTGAAAAAATCCAGCCGTTCTTCACCAAACAAGACAAAATCCCTCCAACTTTCTGCCCCACACACTGAACCTGATAAAACTACAAATAAAATTTCTGATAAAGGGTACAGCTTTGTCCTTTCTAC
>JBJXHA010000745.1:0-3845 GCA_046160275.1 Bacteroidia bacterium
GAAGATAGCGTTAGCTCAAAACCATTTTTAACATCTTGCAACAAAATATTTTCAGCTTGCCCTAGCAATTCCTTTCGGTTAATTTTACCACTCACATTCATCGGAAATTGCTCAATTTCCGTAAAAACTTCGGGAATCATATAAGGAGGTAACATTTTTGCGCAAACTTCTCGTAACTCCTTCATTGTCAAGTGATTTCCTTTATAAAAAGCAAATAAACTATTTTCTTCCCCTTGTGGAATCGCCAATACAACCGCATCATTTACCCTTGTATCTTGCTTTAACACGCGCTCAATTTCGCCTAATTCTACTCGAAATCCCCTGATTTTCACTAAGTTATCATTCCTCCCTTGAAATAAAACGTTTCCATCTGCTAACCAGCAAGCAATATCTCCCGTTTTATAGAAGATTTCATTCCCAAAAGCAGGAAGTTTCACATAACGCAAATTTGTTTGCGCCTCATCTTGCAAATAACCTAATCCAACCGCCGCGCCTCCTATATATAATTCTCCCCAAACATTCGCAGGAAGGACTTGTTGATATTTGTCTAAAATCAGTAACTTTGTGTTGGGCAAAGGTTTACCAATCGGTAAAATATTTATTTCATTTTCATCGTTATTTTTTTCTCGTAGATAAAAAGTTGAATCAACTGTACATTCTGTTAATCCATAAGAATTAATAAGGTGAAGGTGAGCAGGTAGTGTTTTTTCGAAAGCTAAATATTCCTCTTTTGTCCAAATATCAGAACCAACAATTAAATATTGTAAGGCGGAAAGTGAATATTTTTGAGGCACATTTTTCAATTCTTGCATCATCATTCTTACCATTACAGGGGTCGTTTCCAAATGAGTAATCTCCTGACTTTCAATTATTTCAAAAATAGTTTCAGGAATTAAGCGTTCTGTTTCATCTGCTAATACAAGTGTTCCATTATTCAACAAAGCTCTTGCCAAATCGCCCATAAAAACATCAAAAGAAAAGCCTGCAAGTTGCAAAACAACAGGTGAAAGATGCGGGTAAATTTCGCACCAACTTTTCGCCGCACTCAACAAATTTTGATGAGAAATCATCACACCTTTAGGTTTCCCAGTAGAGCCTGAAGTGAAAATACAATAACAAATTTTTTCTATATAATTACTTTTCGTACTATATTCTTTGTGATGATAATACTTATTTTGTACAATCTTTATCTCATGATTTTGCTGGGAAATCAAGCATTTCGCTTGACTTATTGTTAGAATTTCGTCCAACCTTGCTTCGGGTAAATGCACATCTAAAGGCACAACTACCGCCTCACATTTCCAACTTGCCAACAACCAAGCGAAAACCGTTATTTTGCGAGAAAATTGCAGGCAAATATAATCCCCTTTTTGGATTTTATGCACAGAAATTAACTCGTCATAACAAGTGTTTACTTGTGCCAAAAGTGCTTGATACGTCCATTCTTCCTGGCCAATTAGGGCTATTTTGTGAGGGTTTTTTGTTGCATTTTCTTCAAATAATTCGAATACATTTTTATGTAAAGGTAGCGAAAAAGAACTAAAGAAATTACCCTTTTCTAACAAAAATTGTTGCTTTTTTTGAATTAAAATAGGGATATAATTAATTGATTGTAAATAATTTAAAGAAGTATTTTCAACTAAGTTAAAATAGTTAGTTACAACTTCGCTTATAAATTCTTTAGTGAAAAGTGAAGTTGCATATTCTACATTCAAAGTCAATTTGTTATCATGAGGAATGACTTCAAAAGAAAAGTCAAACAAAGAAGTGTTTCTCTCTTTATAAACAGGTCTAATTTCCAAATCGCCTATATTCGAAGGAAAAGTAGCAAGATTTTGCACCACAAAAGACACATCAAACAAGGGATTTCTGCCTGTATTTCTTGGGGGATTTAAAGCTTCCACCAATTCTTCCAGACGAAAGTTACTTTTTTCTTGCGCTACTAAGCTTTTTGCAACAAGTTGTTGCAAAAAATCGGCAAAAGGCATTTCTGGAGAAAAAGTTAGGCGCAAAGGCAACATATTTACAAACATTCCCAACATTTCTTCACATTCAGGAAGCGTTCTTCCATGAAAAGGAATGCCCACAACTAAGTCATTTTGCTGCGAATATTTATACAACAAAATATAAAAATTCGCTAACATGAATTGTTGCAAAGTAACTTGATTCCCTTGAATAAAATGATAAATCTTTGTACTTAATCCTCGCGGAAATTCGATTTGCAGCACTTCGCCTTCATATTGTTGATAGATAGGGCGAGCATAATTAGTAGGAAATGCCAATACAGGAATTTCTGAAGAAAACTGTGTTATCCACCAAGTTAAGTCTTGATTATCAGCACTTTTACTAAGGTAGTAAGCGTAATCTTTGTATTGAAAATGTGCCGTTTTTATGGATTGATTTTGGTAGGCCTGAAGAATTTCTGCAATTAACAACTGAATCGAAATTCCATCAAGCAAGGCATGATGCACTTGAAAATCTAGGACAAAAGTATCAGCAGAAAGGGCGTTTAAGTGAAAAAAAATAGGCGGTTCTTGCGTTAAGTCAAATTGATTTAAAGGATATTTTTTGCTTAAAATATCAATATTTTCAGGAGGAGAAATTTTCATCACCCAATTATCTTCTTTTTTAGGGAAATAGGTTCTCAGAATTTCATATTTTTCGACAAGTTGGTTAATTACTTTATTTAGTTTTAAAATGTCTAAGGCTCCTTTTATTTCTAACGAAAATGACAAGAGATAAGGAGAATTTCCCTGCTCCCATTCTTCCAAAATCAGCAAACGTTGTTGAATCGGAGAAATTGGATAACTCGTTTGTAATGGCGCAGGTTGCAAAGAAAGTTTAGTTCTACCTTTATGATTATCAACCTCTTGTGCAATTCTCCTTAAAGTTCTCACTTCAAATATTTTAGCAATCTGAATTTTTATTTCCCATTGCTGATATATCCTTGAAACCAACTGTGCCGCTTTAATGCTATGCCCACCCACGCTAAAAAAATCGCTTTCAATGCTTATTTGTTTGTGTTGCAGCAACTCTTGAACGATTTCTAATAATAAGGTTTCATTTGGCGTAAGAGAAGAGGAAATAGAAACTTTTTCACTAGTATTCTTTTTATAAATTTCTTTTAATTTTAAAACATCAATCTTGCCATTTATGTTATACGGAAAGTGTTCTACATAAAAAGACTGCGGTATCATAAACGCAGGCAAGTATTTTTCAAGGCTTTTTTGAATTTCTTCCGAACTCAAAAAACTGTTATGAAATAACACTAATTCAGCCTCTCCTTCCTTTTCAATCGGCAATAATTGAAAATTTTTCATGCCTGCCAGTTTGGAAATTTGTACTTCAATTTCCGAAAGCTCTAGCCGTTTTCCTCTGATTTTCAACTGTTTATCATTTCTGCCTAAGAAAATAAAATTACCCTCAAGGTCATATTTTACCTTATCTCCCGTTTTATAAAATCTTCCGTACTGCGTTTGAATAAATTTTTCTGCCGATAATTCTTCGTGAACATAACCCAAACCAACACAAGCTCCTCCAATTAAAAGATCTGCCGTTGTGTAAGGAGGAATAAGCTTGCCATGCTCATTTAATACAAGATGTGAAGCAAAAGAAAAAGGTTTTCCGATGTAATGAAAAGGCAAAACCTCCTGATTATCAACAAGATAATGAGAGGATAAAATCGTGGCTTCTGAAGGACCATAAAAAATACTCAAAGCCGCATGAGGAAATACTTTTTTCGTAATGCGTGCAATATCCAAAGGAACTTTGTCGCCACCAGTAAAGATTTGTTTTACAAGTGGGAAAGTTTGCTGTTGTTGCAGACAAGTGATGCAAAAGTTTTT
>JBJXHA010000746.1:0-6457 GCA_046160275.1 Bacteroidia bacterium
AAAAAAGAAAGAAATTAGTGGATAAACTTATTAGGATAAACTATTCTATTAGGCTGCTAGTTTATGCCTTATCATTTATCGTTTTTATGGAAACAAATTATTCAAAACGTGGCGTTTCTTCGGGAAAGGAAGATGTGCATTTTGCGATTCGCAAGTTAGATAAAGGCTTGTATCCCAAGGCTTTTTGTAAGGTCATGCCTGATGTTGTGGCAAATGATGCTGACTTTTGTAATTTAATGCACGCTGATGGTGCGGGTACGAAGTCGACTTTGGCATATTTGTATTGGAAAGAAACAGGCGACATTTCGGTTTGGCGCGACCTCGTGCAAGATGCAATTGTAATGAATTTAGATGATATGATGTGTGTAGGGGCGGTGGGGAATTTTTTGGTTTCTAACACAATAGGGAGAAATAAATTTCGGATTCCACGCGAGGTATTAGCGGAAATTTTGGAGGGAATGGAGGCTTTGTTCGAAAATTTGCGCAAACATGGGGTTGAGATTCACAATACAGGTGGCGAAACGGCTGATATTGGGGATTTGGTGCAAACAATTGTGCTAGATTCTACGGTTTTTTGTAGGCTAAAACGCAGCGAAGTCATTACAAATGAGAAAATTAACGAAAATAGTGTAATTGTAGGCTTGGCGAGTTTTGGGCAAGCAATTTATGAAGATACCTATAACAGTGGCATCGGTAGCAATGGCTTGACAAATGCAAGGCATGAGGTGTTAAATCATTTTTACAGAGATACTTATCCCGAAACGTTTGACCAACAAAATGTGCCGTTAGAATTGGCATATTCGGGCAAATTTAAGATGATGGATAGCTTTGAAGATGCGCCTTTGAATGTGGGGAAATTGTTGCTAAGCCCCACAAGAACTTATTTGCCTGTGGTACAAGAAATGTTAAACCAACATTTTGAAAATATTCATGGTATGATTCATTGCACAGGAGGTGGGCAAGGAAAATGCTTGAAATTCGTTGAAAATCTGCACATTATCAAAGATAATTTGTTTGAAATTCCGCCTGTTTTTCGCTTAATTCGTGCCTCTGCCAATTTGTCATTGCAAGAAATGTATCAAGTTTTTAACATGGGACATCGCTTAGAAATTTTTACAGATGAAACGACAGCTGCAAGTTTGATAAAAATATCAGAAGACTTCGGCATCGCCGCAAAAATCATCGGTAGATGCGAAAAAGCAACACAAAATCAAATAACCTTGAAAACGATTGAGGGAGACGTGGTGTATCGTTAAATTTAAGTAACAATCTCATTTCCCTCTTAAAATAAGGTGAGCTAAAAAGTTAAAACGAATTTAGGAAAAACTTTTTAGCTCACTTCCTTTACAAAATACTTTCCAATTCTAATTTTGAAGCCTTTCGCAATTCAAAGGAGCGTTTTACTTTTTCGCTAATGAATTGTATCTGCTCCTCGCTTGGCAAATAAACAAGGATATTTGCCAAATCAGTGTCAGATACATTGGGGATAGCAGCCCCTGTTCGATACATGAACATTTGCTTTAAAAATACTTCCGATTTAAGAAAGTAAAGTAAAAAATATTTATCTATTTTGTAATTTCTTAATACTCTAAAACCATTTGTACAAATAGACCCATTGTATTCCTCTGTTACTAAGGCTGTTGCGTGTTTTTTTGTTCCTACTGAGTTCCCCGCAATTGCCGTAATAATATCTTCTATTTGCAACTCATAGCTTGCTCGGCTTGGTAACTCATGCACCCAATAAGTTGTCGCGTTGATAATTTCAAAAGCATGTGTGTTAATATCAGATAATTCTACATAATCCACAGATGCTTCTTTATTTTTTAATTTCTTACTTTTTATTTTCACAATTTCACAGACTTCACCCAATTTAACTGCTTTCATATTCTTCGGTGTTTCAACGAGTTTTCGATTTTCGGGAGAATAAAAATCATAGTCAAAACGTCCATTTAATTCATTGTAATCCATTGAAAATGAAGTAGGTGTTTCAATATTTTCCCCACGTTGAAAATCCTTATATTTTTCCACCGTTTCACTAAAATCTTCGTCTAAAATAGGTTGCTTTTTCTCGTTATATAGCACCTGACCATATTTATCTTTCTTATAAAGAGGTGTTCCATTTTTATTTCCTTGATAACCTAGCCGTTTAATCCTACCAAAAAAGATGGGGTATTGCTTTATAATGTTAGGTGTATCTTTTTGTAGAAATAACAAAGAGGTTTTAACCCCTGTCCCATAAGGAATAAAAGTTTCTTGAGGAAGATGAACAATTGCTAAAATCTTGGTTCTTAGTTTGATATAATAACGCAAATACTCTAAAGAAGGGTTTTCAAAATTCCCATTTGGTAAAACAATCGCCATACGTCCCCCTTCTTTCAATAAATCTAAGCATCTTTCTATAAATAAAATTTCGGCAGATTGATGATTATGTAGTGTATTATTTTTATGAAAACATTTTTCATTGGGTGTAGAATGAGAAGTAGAAACCCATTTGTGTCCTAAGTCAAAAGATTTTAAGGTGGTTGTTTGATTAATTTTCGCACCAAAAGGAGGATTAGCCAAAATCACGTCTGCGCCCTGCCAAGCTTTTCCTAACATCAATTTAAGTGTGTCGAGTTCTTCTAAGGAGTTGGCGCAAAATAAGTTCGTATGAGTTAATGTTTCTAATAGTAATTTCATTTTTGCAATACGGGCAATGCTTTTATTAATATCTATTCCAAATAATTGATGCTGGATAATTACTTGACTATCAATATTTTGCTTTTTAAGATATTTCAATGCAGACATCAAAAAACCGCCACTTCCACAAGCAGGGTCTAAAATCACTTCATTTGCTTGGGGCTGCATCATTTCTACGCAAAAATCAATGACAGGTTCTGGAGTAAAAAATTGCCCACTTCCATCTTTCTCATGATGGGATAAAAATTTTTGAAATGCTAAGCCTTTAGCATCTTGCGAAGAATCTAATAAAGAAATATGCTGTAATTTATGAACTGTATAGCCCAAAGCTAAAGACGACAAACGAATACGGTCATCAACTTCAAATACGTCAGGGTAGGTAGCTTGCGTTTTTGCAAATAAATCCACTATACGCGCTAAAAAGTGCGCTACATTTTTCCCTTGCGACAAATCGCTCCACTCTTGATTATTAATCGAAAAAAGCCCTGTTTGCGTATTTTCCTCGTGAATTTTAATAAACAGGATTTTTACAAACTCCTCCAACGTTTGTTGTGGAGAAAGCCCATCATTGGCATAAATATAATTGTGGATTTCCTCAAATCTTTTTAGTAAATTATCTTCTTTGGAGAGAGGTAGGTCGAATAGTAAGTTCATATTTCATTACACATTTGTGACAAACATACAACATTAATGTGTGATTTCCAAATAATTAAACTTTTCATCACACATTCCTTATGTCTTCCTGCATATCTACTTCATTAATAGCATCTTCTGGGTTAATACTTAAATAAGCCTCCTCTAAATTTTCATACCACTCATCTGTTAAATCTATTTTGAGCGTATTATCTGCTTGGGTAAAAATAAATCCCATGATATAGTTTTGTTGTAAATGATTAGCGTCAGCTCCAGAAGCATCTAATTGTTTAGGATTCGCAAATAAAAACTTATGCTCTGTGTGGCGCAAGAAAATATCAATCGAAATTAAGTTAAATTCATCTTTTCTTGGCGTTGCTTGAGTTCTTTCACTCGCTCCTGATGTACCTGAAACAAAATGTGTTTCTAGCACTTTTACCTTTGACATTACGTAACTTATACGCTCATCAATCATGTTATTAACCTCCCCTCTTGACAAAGATTTTAGGTTTTGTATTGCAAGAGCCTTTTTCGTTTGGCGAGTAGAGCCACTTGTTAAATGGTCTTGAATTTCTTCGTAAGTATAAATCGGTTGAGCATATTCATTCGCAAATTTAGGTAGGTTTTTTTCTACCCAATTAACAATTTGATTTTCAATACTTTTACTTGGGTTAATCCAACTAATTTTCTCATTATGGTCGAATAAAAACCTAACCAGTTTTTCGTAGTTATATAATTTGTGCCATTTTTCAGAATTAGATTTTACTCCTTTACTTTCCAAAACGAACCATTTACCTTTCGGTTTTCTGAAATAAAAATCGCCATGGTGATTTGAGTGTTTTTTCCCTTCCCATTTTTCACGAATTCGTTTTACCTCAAATCCTTGTTTTTGAAGATATTGTTTTAAGAGTAATTCTGTGATAGAACCACTAACATATCCTTGCGCATTAGGGCTTAACCTCAACGCATCAAAAAACACTTCTACTGTTGTTTTAAAAACGTCTTTTACAAACTGTTCAAGCCTTTGAAATATCATAACAAATAGATAAGTATTTGTGTGTTTATCATGTTTATCCCAAATTACAAACACTTGCATCAACCTTTGCTTTGTGTAAAGGTCAATGCAAGTGCTTACATAATATTTTATTACAACTCCCCTACACTCCCTTTTCCGTAGCTAAAACGATTTTTAGTTTTAGTTTTATGCCTAGTTTCATGACATCTACTAAGTCTTGAACCGTAAGGTTTTTGGCAAGGCGTAGGACGATGGTTGCGTCTTTATTGTCGGTAGAAGCCGCTAATAATTTTTGAATTTCTACCTCTAAATTGGCTGCCGCTACGGGGGTTGTATTAATGAAATACTCCTTTTTCTCGTTGACAGTCAAGGTAATGGGTTGCTTTTGAACAGATTCCGTAGCATCTGCTTTGGGCAACATAATTTTTATGACATTGGGATTTGCTAAGGTCGACACAATCAAGAAGAATAACATCAAGAAAAACATGATGTCATTCAAAGAAGCGGTGGCAACCTCCGCGTGAAATCGTTTATTTCTACGTACTTTCATAAATTTACTAAGTTAAACGTTTTTGCGCTGCAATTCCAATAAGAATTTGAATACGCCTTGTTGCACATTGAAGGTAAATTTATCAATCATCAATTGCAAGACATGATAGCCTACATACGCAATTAAGCCCACAAACAAACCCGCGCCACTCGTAATCATTTTTTCATACAAACCACCCGCAATCGTAGTAATCCCGAACTCGCCACTTGTGGAAATGCTATAAAAGATACGAATAATCCCCGAAATTGTACCAATAAAACCTAACATCGGTGCAACGCCCGCAATCATACCTAAATAGCCTGTATTTTTTTCCATACGAGAAACTTCGATAGAAGTTGCCGTTTCCATTGTGCCTTCAATTTCACCCACAGAACCGCCAATTACCATCAAGCCTGATTGAATAATGCGCCCCATTGCCGTTTCAGAGCCTTGCGCAATTGTCATAGCAGCCTTCAAATCGCCTTTACGAAGCTCAGCAATAATGCTATTCACAAAGTTTGCGTCCACGGCAGCCGCAGCACGAATGTTCAACACCCTTTCTACAAAGAAAAAGATAGTCAAACCCAACAAAACCAAAATCGGAGCCATAATCCAGCCCCCTTTTTGTACCAACTCCACAATCGAAAGCGATACATCGGCATTTTTTACTGTTTGAAGAAGCAACATATTCAGTTATCAGTTATTCAGTTATCAGTTATCAGCAAACATTTATTGTGTTCTATTTCAGTTAGCATTTTTTATTTTGCTGTTTACTGTTTCTTGTTTACTGTTCACTGCACAAAGGTATTACACAACTTCATTTTTTCAAAGTCTGTATAGATGTTTTTTCTCAAAAAAACGAGGGTTTGCGGTATTTTTATGGCTTTATGAGAATATTTCTACTTGAAAACGTGAAAAGTCGTAACTTGCGGCTCTATTTTCTCGATCTACTAGGTCGAAATCCCGTAGCTTATCTTATTTTATTTCCCTTGAATCAAAAATATCTCCCTTATTTTCAACTGCATCTTGCCGTTTTTTTATTTGGTTTTACTGCTATTTTAGGGAAATTAATTTCCTTGGAAGGCATTGTGCTAGTGTGGTATCGCATTGCCATTACGATTGGGAGCTTACTAGTGATTCCCAAAGTATATGAAAAAGCGATGGCAATGACGCGAGAAGAACGCAGAAAATTAGGAATAATTGGCTGCTTAGTTGCCTTACATTGGGCTACGTTTTATGCCGCAATCAAAGCCTCAAACGTGAGCATTACCCTCTGTTGTTTTGCTTCCGTTCCTGTGTTTACCGCCTTAATTGAGCCGCTTTTTTTTAAGCGAAAAATCCAACTTTCAGAGATGATTTTGGGCTTTTTTATTGTGGTCGGCTTTGTTTTTATTTTTGAATCTTCGTGGGAATATTGGAAGGGAATCCTCATCGCATTAATTTCCTCCTTATTAGCAGCAACTTTTAGCGTAATGAACAAAGCTATTGTGAACAAACACGAAACCTTTCCCATTATGTTAATTGAGTTTTTGTATGGAATTGCCTTATTATCCATACTAATTCCTTTTTTCCTTTATTTTTTCCCCGAAACACAACTTTTC
>JBJXHA010000747.1:0-22219 GCA_046160275.1 Bacteroidia bacterium
ATAAACTAGGAATGTGTAAGGAAGGTTACTTTTAAAGAAACTTTTGTCTGCTTTTTCCTGTTAACTATGTTCAAGAAAAAACGTATCTTTGCCCCGTTTTGTTGACTGGGCGTTTGGTTTTCAGAAGATTGTTTGGCAACTTGCGCCCCTCATTTATCTCGTAATTATTCTTCATAAAATTTATGGATATTTTTCAAAAAATAGACAAAATGATGTCCCGCGATTTGGGGCAGTTTGCCGCAATCGGGCATGGTTATTTCACCTTTCCAAAACTAGAAGGCGAAGCAGGTCCGCACATGAGGTTCAATGGCAAAGATGTACTAAACTGGTCATTGAATAATTATTTGGGCTTGGCAAATCATCCAGATATTCGCAAAACTGATGCACAAGCTGCAGCGGAATTTGGCATGGCTTACCCGATGGGGTCGCGCACTTTGACAGGAAATAGCAAATATCATGAGCAGTTTGAGCGCGAAGTTGCCGAGTTTATGCAAAAAGAAGATGCTTTCTTGATGAATTATGGCTATCCAGGTTGCGTTTCTATTATTCACTCACTTACAGATAGACACGATGTGATTGTATATGACCATTTATCTCATGCTTGTATTATTGATGGAATGAACTTGAGTTTGGCAAAACGCTTTATGTTCGCCCATAATAATATGGAGCAATTGGAAGATAGGTTGAAAAAAGCCAGCCGAATTACAGAAAAAACAGGCGGTGGAATTTTGGTAATTACCGAAGGCGTTTTTGGAATGAAAGGCGATTTGGGCAATTTGGCGGGAATCAGTGCTTTGAAAGAAAAATATAATTTCCGCTTAATGGTGGACGACGCGCATGGTTTTGGGGTAATGGGAGCTACGGGCATTGGTACAGGCGAACATTTTGGCGTGCAAGATAAAATTGATGTCTTATTCAATACCTTTGCAAAATCTATGGCGGGTTTTGGGGCTTTTGTTTGTGGTGATAAAAAAGTGATTCAATATTTGCGTTATAGCCTTCGTAGCCAAATTTATGCGAAAGCCTTGTGTATGCCAATGACTGTAGGTGCGTTAAAACGCCTGCAAATGCTTCGTTCTATGCCTGAATTGCGCGACAAACTATGGACGATTGTGAATACATTGCAAGCAGGTTTGCGCGAAAGAGGCTTTGACATTGGTATCACGGCTTCTCCTGTTACGCCTGTTTATCTGAAAGGTTCAACGATGGAAGCAGCAAACATGATTATTGATTTGCGTCATAATTATGGCATTTTCGTTTCCGTAGTAACTTATCCTGTAGTAGAAAAAGGAGAAATGATGTTGCGCTTAATTCCTACGTCTGAACATACATTGGAAGATGTTACGCGAACGCTTGATGCCTTTGAGGAAATTCGCAAGAAAATTGAAAGCGGGGTGTATCAGCAGCAAAATTTATTGGCAATGATAAAATAATTTTATATATTTGCCTAAATTTTTCATCATTTATGGTTAATACACAAATCAAAGAATTAGAACTCGTAGAGGAACAAACAAGCACACAAAATACGCACGTTTTATTGGTGTGGAATGACGATGTAAACAGTTTTGACTGGGTAATTTTAGCCTTAGTTGAAATCTGCGCACATAGTTTTGAACAAGCAGAACAATGTGCAAACATCATTCACAACAAAGGAAAATATGCTGTAAAACATGGCATCTTAAAAAAACTGCGTCCGATGTGTGAGGCATTACTTGACCGAGGGATAAGTGCTTCTCTTGAGGAACGTTAAAATATAAGAATCCTATTTTATATACTAAGTAATGCGAACAAAATAAGGCACTAATTTCAAGAGTGTATTTGCTTGATAGTAAAAGTGTTACTCCTGATAACTGTTTGCTGTTAATTGTTCACTAATACTAAGGGTTTTTATAATGGAAAATATGGTAGAGACAAAAAGCGAATGTTGCTATTTTTACCATAATGCTTCTTAGGTCATTGAGCGATAGCCAAAATGATCTAAGAAGCATTGTAATTTATAGGATTACCGAATATGAAAAGAGGGAATCACTCATATTATTGAGTAATTCCCTCTTTTGCGTTTATACTTTATGTGAAGAAAATTTCTTATATTTTAACATGGGAATTAATTCCCACGCTAAAATATAAGAAAATCTAGCTTTTTACAGTATAACCTTCTACAAACTAAGTAATGGGAACAAAATAAATTACTAATTTCAAAAGCGCATTTGCTTGATAGTCAAAATTTCGCTTCTGATAAAGTTTACTGTTATTTGTTCACTGATACTAATGCGATACCACAATTTTCTCAACTGCTTTTCCTTTGCTCGTTTCGATGTGTAACAAATACACGCCGTCAGTCAAATTCTGTACATCAAGTTGTGTACTCACATTAGAAGTATTGCTAAAACTTTGACGACTTATTTCACGTTGAGTAAGGTCTAGCAAAGTGATATTTACATTTTCTATTTGATTTGGCACTAATTCAATGCTCAAAGCATTTCCTACGGGATTAGGATAAATTTTCAACTCATAAATACCAAGTGCTTCATAATCAATACCTGTGCTTCCTTCTGTAACGGTAACTGTTATCGTTTTTGTACAACCGTTGGCATCAGTTACATACACTTGATAAACACCAGGAGTAAGTCCAGAAGCTGTAGCGGTAGTTTGTGTAGGGCTAGTCATCCAAGAATAAACATAAGGAGGATTCCCGCCACTTGCCGTTACCGTAGCTGTACTTGGTCCTGCCATACTATTCAATACAATAGGAGGTCCTGCAGTAAGCGTTGTCAAACTCACAACATCGCAACCATTTGCATCAATAATATAACAAGAATAAGTCCCTGGTCCAACGTTGGGTAGGGTAGGAGAGAAAAAGCCTGTGTTCCAGCTGTAGGTAAAAGGTGCTGTACCTCCTAAGGGCGCAACCGTAATCGAACCATCTTGCGATTCGGCACAGGTAGGGCTGGTATAATTTACATTCACAAGAATAGAAGAAAGCGAGTTTACCGTTACACTTTGTACACCTGAGCAGCCATTATTATCTGTAACAGTACAAGTATAAACACCTGGTGCGAGTCCCGTTGCGCCTGGGTTGGTTCCTCCAGAAGGAGACCAAGAGAAAGAGTAAGGAGGAGTACCACCTGCTACTGTAGCTGTTGCCGAGCCATTCGTAAAACCGCAATTTGCAGCTTGAGCCGTAAGCCCTACTTGCGGTGCGTTTCCACTAGTAGGAACAACTGCCGTTACCGTATCTACACAACCATTATTATCTGTGATGGTGCAGATATGCGTTCCAGATGATACATTGGTGATATTTGCAGTTGTATCGCCTGTTGACCAAAGGTATTGATAGCCAGGTACACCGCCTGTTACACTCAAATTAATGCTTGCAATACCTCCACAACCTGCTGCGTTTACCGTAGCCGTTGATTGCATTTGTGTAGGTTGTGTGATGGTTGTAGTAAGTACAGATTGGCAACCCGTAGATTGATTTCCTTCAATTGTTACATTATTCACAGCAAAAGAAGGGTCTGTACCTAGACCATCATCATCATTTGTCCACTCAAATCCAATACGCAAGGTCGTAATATTTTGGCAAGCAGCAGGTAACGCAATGTTATAAGCAGTCCATTGCCCTTGGTTATTGGGTGGAGGGCAAACATTACTTTTTAAGCTCGGATTTAAAACTGTCCAAGGGCCTGCCGCGCCATTTACGCTGTACACGAGTCTACAGTTATCGTCAAGTCCCTCTCCATTGCCAATGTAATCAAATTTTAGGTTTAGGTTGGTATAACCCATCGTGCTAATATTGGTAGATTCAGCACGCTTATTGGTTACTACACAAACCCCAATGGCACAAAGTCCGCCTGCGTTATAAGCCGCGCCTAAATTACCCCCCCCCGTTGCAGTTACGTGCAAGGTTTTATTTCCATTACTTGCAATTCCACAGTTAGGAGGTATCTGTCCGCCTTCTGCATCACTAATTACCCAAAGGTTTGCTTGCGCATCATTTATGCCTGTCGCAGTATTTAATACCCATGTTTGCGCGGCATTGTCAAACGTTTCTGTATAGAAAGTTGTAACAGGACCTCCACCAGTTCCAACTCCCAAAACTGTACATGTATAAGTACCTGCTGTTAAGCCTGTTGTGGGGTTATTGGTATTCCCTCCTGGTTGCCAATTATAGGCATAATTTCCACCCGTTGGCAGTGTAATTGTTGCTGTACCATCATTTCCCCCAAAGCAAGTGACGGGGGTTGAAGCAATCCCTACATTACAAGGTCCTTGCGCTGATGCCAGCAAGGTCGTTCCCAGTAATAAGAAAAGTAATAAATTCCTCATATTCGATTTTATGATAAATGGTTTTATAAATAAAACGGTAAAATAACGATAATTCCTGCAAATGTTTAACCAAAATTCGCTTGAACGGTAAAAATTTGGGAATCAATCGCAGATATTTTGAGCGTTCGAAACTCTTGAAGCGTTCCGAACGCTCAAAAAAGGCAATGAAATCTTATATTTTCAGCCATTGCGTTAGCCATAGCCCCTCTTCATTTGTAACTTTTAAAAAATAAACGGCATTTCCAAAATGTTCTACGCTTATTTCTTTTTCTAGTTCTGTCCCTTGCAAGCGAACCCTTTCCTGCCAAATACTTCTTCCCATTACATCTAGTATTTCTAGGTTTAAAAAATTACCTTGTAATTGGCTTGCAGAAAAATGCAAAACATGCGTTGCAGGATTCGGAGAAACAGCTACTTTTCCTGTAAAAGTAGCAGCAACATTTCCCGAAATTGTGAGATTCACGACATTAGATAACTGCTCGCAACCATTGCTATATGTTACCCCTATCGAATAATTGCCTGAAGTCGTTGCCACATAGTTTTGCTGTGTTGCATTTGGAATGATATTTCCATTCAAAAGCCATTGATAACTAGCTCCCGAAACATTACAAGCAAGCGTATTTCCTTGCGTTGAAATTTGCGGCATTACTACCGTATTATCGCCTTGTAGCGTTTTTTGCGTAATGAAACCTGCGGCATCTAAACTGCTAAGTGCTGAGGTGTAGGCAGTCCACGCAGCGCAATCTTTTTTCAAATAAAAACGCAACCAAGGATCGGTTAAGGCTAATATTCGCGTTTGTTGTTCTGCCGTAGTAAGAAAAGGTCCCCAACCAATGCAAGCCGTTCCTTCTCCAAAATTGCAATTAAAATTATTCCCATTTGAAAATTTGCAATGCGAAGCTCCCGTTAATTCTACATAATGTTTCACCGCAGAAGCTACCGAATTATACAAAGGAATTTGATGGTCATTGACAGGAGCGACACAATCTTCGGTGCCTGCAAGTACGAGGGTAGGCGTGGTAATCACAGCACCCGAATCAAGGGCTGAAGGATTGGTATTTGCAGCTGCCCAAGTTACGAAGGTTTTAATTTGCGTATTGTTGGCTGCAGCGAGGAAGGAAGCTCCACCACCCATTGAATGTCCCATAATGGCTGAGGCTGGCGCAACATGGTTAAAAAAGGCAGAACTTGACGTATTATTCAATACATTGGGAAAATAATCTGCCAACATCGCCAAATCTTTTGCAAAATCAGCGTGCGTTGGGCTTAAACTCCCATGTGTTCTCGGAAAAACGCAAATATATCCTTTGGGAACTAAATATTCCCAAAAAAAGCTATAACTGTCCCAAGACATGACAAAACCATGTCCAAAAACCACTACAGGAAATTTTCCAGCAGCCACAGGCACATCGTCCCCCGCAGTGTTGGCAGGGTAATAAACTTCTGTCCATACCGAAGGATTTGTTTGAGTCGTTCCAGGGTAACCCGGATTTTCCTCGTGATGTCCAATGCTATACGTTTGTGCTTGACTTGCCAAGCAATAAAAAGAGAGAATAAGTAAGAAAAATTTTCGCATATTGGGAATATTTTGCGCTTAAAAGCTGCAAAAAACGAAAACTATATGGATTTTCAAAAATAATCTTCTGTAAAAATTAATCGGCTAACCAAAAGAACCACAATAAAAAACCAGCAATGATACTAATTGCTAATAACACGATAGAAATGCGAGTTCTTGTGTCTGTTTCTATCGTTATGGGACTTTTCGCTTCTTGCAAGCCATGTTTTGCTTCTAATTGCTCCACATATTCTAAGGACTCTTTTAATCCCAGTTTTCGGGTTTGGCGAATGTATTTTACCGCCTCTAATTTTTGTTGATTTTGGAGCAAACGAAGTACCTCTTGCGTTTCTTTATCTTGTGAAACGACATATCTCTCTTCTTTCATGGGCGGAAAGCCAATGTCATCAGGCGTTTCTCCTCTTTCGATTTTTTCTACATAGTCCTTTGCCTCCTTTAAGCCAATGCCCAAAGTTTCTTTTGTCATTTTGATGGCTTCAAGTTTGTTCCCTTTGAACAACTCGGTAGTGATTTTTTGATGTAATTCTGCTTGATTCATGGTGTTAGTCCTCTATACTGTTTTTACTATCTAATATCCATTCTAGCAAACGACTATGTTCGTCTGGCTCTAAGGTAATCAAACGCAACTGCGCTTTATCATGCAAAGTTTGATATAATTTTGCATTTTTGCGGTTGCTTGTTGCCTGCTCTTTCCATTTAAAATGCGACATTAAAAAAGAGATTAAGGCGGAAAGAGGCGGCGTAATTGTACACCAAAATAGCCAAAAATCAGCAGGAAAAACGCCACTTTTTCTGAAAATTACAATAAAGGGAGTGATAAGACCAACGACTAACACAATACTTTGCGCTGTTTTCCAACGCTTTTCGTATAATTTCCCTTCTGCTTTGCAAGATTCCACACGCTGCGAAATCTGCTCAAGTTGTTTTTGAAATAAAGATTGTACTGCTTCTCTCATGGTGAAAAATAAGTTGAGGTTATGTCCACAAAACTAAAAAAAAATAATGAATTTGTTGGTAAATTTATTTAATTTGCTTTAAAGAAAGGTAATTTTACCCCAAAAATTAACTAATACCTGCCAAAACGCTACCCTTCTGCCGTTGTTGCTAAACTAAGTAAGGGCTTAAGCATTTGGAAAATAAGAAATGAATTCATAGATTTGTATTGAAAACGCTTGATTCACCTATTTTGCAATAATGAGATTAATAAAAATGAAACTATTAAAAATCATTCTCTTTTTTTTTCCTTTATCTGTTGTGATATTAGGGAAAACATCTGCAACGAATAGTACCCACAAATACGATTACTCTTCCCAAAAACATCTCTCCTTTGGCGGTAAAACGCTACAATCTTATGAACTAAACATTGATTTTGTAGATGAAAATTATACTCATAAACACATTTTAAACGAAGGAGGATTGCAAGTTGACATAGAAGTACATGGTAAATGCAAGCATTTAAACATTGGCAATGTAAGTAAGATAACTTGTAATTATCATGCAATAGTTTATTCAAGTGGAAACGCGGTAGATGGAGATATTGATTTTCAGATTATTGCGACTACAATAGGCAATGAAAAGCAATCTAAAATTGAAAAAGACCTTAGAAAGTATGTTGTTAATAAATTAATAAAAACCATAGAACAAAGATGATAATTACAGCAATATCTGCATTAATTGGTGCTTTACTGTTTGAAGTACTAATATTTCACATAGGTAAGGTTTTATCCAAACCAATGGAGCTGAGGATTTTCTTGGGATTGAATTCACCTAATGAAGACCCAAATAGTTTTTCGACTATAACTAATTTAGTTGAATTTGTCGGACAGATAATAATGAAACTCGCAATTGTAAGAGCAATCATTGCTGTTGTTACTACGATATCTATTATCTTATGAGCCGAATAATAAAAAGGAAAATAGCCTTTATTTTTATTCACAAAATGCCATTTTTAAGGGGGACATAAGCAAAGATTTACGAAAAAGACAAAATTAGATGCGCCTATTATCCTCTACTTCAATATGGACAGAAGATATGCCTCATGAAATAGTATTACAAGCTAATGTGATGAAAATAAGTGCTTTAGACGACGGAAATGTTGTTTTTGTTTCTAAAAGCAGTGGTATCGCTACTTTTAAAGACAATACATTGGTTATGATAAAATAAAGAATTGCCTAGATTATGTTATTGCAGAGGTTTTAGTAAAATGAGTGCTTACAAGGTAATTCTCAAACCTTGAATAAGGAATTAGAAACTTTGTTCAAATGGTAGATAGATAGATAGATAGATAGATAGATAGATAGATAGATAGATAGATAGATAGATAGATAGATAGAATTAATCCTGAATAATACATTTCGTACAATGGAATTACATATTCAAAAATTGACTCCTTTGTTGGCTCAAATGTCTTTTCATCAATGTATATATTGAGCATATCTCAACGGCACTTACTTAGCGAAAGGTTATGAAACTCTTTATACCGAGCTCCTTAATGTATCTAAATACATCTCCTTTATTTAGGAATGTTTTTTTCGCAAAATAGGGAAATAGTTATTATTGGCGATAAACACACCAGTTCCCAACTTTTCACATAATTCTACTTTTTCCCCTTCAACCATTCCACTGCTCGTTGAACAGTCTTATCCGAAGCGGATAGTGGCTCTTTTACAAAGGGAATTTCCTCATCAACATCCACATATTGTTCATATACATTGCCTTTTCGGTCTTTGTAATAACTTACTGCAATCGTCATATTGGTGGAGGGTGAAATCATTCATACATAATGTAGTAAATTCTTACTTCTAAACAAAGGAATAAAATAACCTTTTTTTCTACTCGTTGTAAATAGTTGGGGGCTTTGGGCTTTTTTGTGAAAAAAACTTTGGTTAACTTTGTCGTAAAATAAGTATCAGTGAACAATTAACAATTATCAGAAGTGAAATTTTGACTATCAAGTAAATACACTTTTGAAATTAGTTACTTACTTGTACTGAACTTGCCGAAATACTTTGTTCGCATTACTAACTATCTTTTCGTTTATTTATTACTTATTAAGTATTCGCTAAGAATTAGTTTATGTTATTGTTTTTATTCAAAATATTGATAATAAACAGGTTAAAACCATTTTTAATTATCAATTATTAATTATTCATTCCTTACTATTCATAGAACTTATGAGAATTTCAGTTTTATTACCGCTCTTTCTTTTGCTTTTCTTGGGGTATGAGAAAAGCTTTGGGCAAAATGATTTTGATGTTGAGAATCCTTCAGATGAGGATGTTTTTTTGTATGACAAACCCCAAAAAGGGGAAGTACTTGCGCTTATTCCAACAGGGGAAACGTTAATCAGCAGCGATAGTGTAAAGATTAACAAAAGTATGTGGCGCAAAGTAAAATATGGCGACCATGTGGGCTATGTTGATGGCAAATATTTAACTCCTTCTGCGGGTATGCGCAAAGCAGCCGTCATGTATCAGCAAGCGAACATTACCAAATTAGTGCTCATTCATGCCGTTACGCAAACCGATGGCTTTTGTTATTTATTAAACATTGACAACAAAGCGCAAAAGGTAAAGGTGAAAAATCGTTTTAAATGTAAATTTGGGGCGAATGGCATTGTCAAGCAAAAAGAAGGGGATAAAAAAACGCCTTTGGGACATTATTGCGTTACCTCAAAATCTACGATTAAAAATGATACCTCTACCACAGATGACGATGAAATTTATAACAAATTTGGCGGTTATAATATTCACTTAAATTATCCGAATGTGCATGATGCGAGTGCGAAAAAAACGGGTGGAGGCATTTGTATTCATGGCGGATATAGCCGCCCTACAGAGGGTTGTGTGCGTATTTTGGACGATGGACAAGGCATTGCTACCAAAAATATTGTTACGGTGGGAAGTTTTGTGGGTAAAGGCACGCACGTAATGATTACGAATACCGTTCCTGCGAATTTTAAGCAAAAACCGAACACCGTATTGCCTGCCGAAAGTTATGCTTTTATCCAAAATGCCTGCGCAAAAGTGTGTAGTTATGAAGATTGGAAAAACCAAGTGGAGGGAAAACTGCCCGACTTGCCGATTCCTTCGCTGTTTCCAACGGATAACGCGCCTGCTACTGCTGCAAATGCAAACAAGACTGCGGCAAAGCCCAAACCTGATGCAACAGGCTACCTTGCAGGTCATATCAAAAGCCCGACAGGTTTTGCCAACCTTAGACAAAAACCCAACAAAGACGCTGCAATTGTGGAAAGAATTCCTGCAAATCAATCCATTTCCTATAAAACCACTAGCTCAGGTTGGTGGGAAGTCATTTCCGAGCAAGGAAATAAGGGTTATTTGCATAGCAGCTTGATTACTAAGTAGTTGTTTGCACAAGCCTAGACGCTCGAAAAAAGAAAAACAATACGTTGTGGGGGTAAAATGCTTATTTTTTAGGGTGGGAATTTATTCCCACCCTAAAAAATAAGCATTTTGCGAAAGGGTTACGAATATCTACCTTGTTTATCGTATGACAGTATAAAAAGAAAAAAGAGCTTCCAAGTTTCAAAAACTTGGAAGCTCTTTCTTTCAGAAAAACCACACTAACACCCTCCTTTACACTTTCCCTAGCACCACCATTGCGGTTAAAGTTGGCACTTTGCTGCCGCCTTTGGGTTCAATAGTTACGGCAAAGGCTTGTGCGTCTTTGGCTACTTTCATTTTTTGCAAATGCCCAACGGTGTCAAAAACGCCCATGTCGGAAGGTTTTCCATCAATAATCGCCCAAAGTTGATACTGCTTGTCGCTTGGAAGCGAAGGCAATAAGCCCATTTCTACGTAAACCTCTTGCGATTGGGGATTCCAAAATACAAGGGCTGCTTGCGATTTGCTGCTATCGGTAGAAGTCAAAGGAATGTGGCGATACTTGGGGTTTTTGGCAATGGCGAGTTCTTGCTGCACTTGTTCCACTTTCTGCTGTGTATCTGCCCATAATTGTTGCTGTTGTTCTGTTTTTTGCCACAAAAGATAGCCTAACACGAGGGTAGTGCTGAACAAAAACACCGAAGCTGCCACCGTAACTTGGTATTTCCAAGGGGAAATCAGGGAGATAGAGTTAGCGTTAGGCTTTGTCTTTTTTTCGATATTCTCAATCCTTTCCAGGATTTTGTTTTTGAGTTCTTTCTTTGGCTTTTTCTCAAAGTCAAAGGCGAGCTTTTCTATCAGCGTTTCAATTCGCGCAATTTCCTCAGCCACTTCAGGATATTTTTCGCGCATTTGCGCTACTTCTTGCATTTCTGCGGGCGGAAGCTGCGAGAAAACACACAACTCCAAAACGCCTGACGTTATATATGTTTGAATGTCCACGGTTTAAAAAGTTAGGAGTGATTAAATAAAGTTTTTGAGAATCAGCGAAATCATAACGCCAACTTCGACTCCATAATGTTTGCGCAAAACGAGCATAGCGGCTCGCATTTTTGTTTTCACTGTTCCTAGCGGCATATTTAGCTCTTCCGAAATCTCGGCTTGCGTGTAACCGCTAAAGTACATCAATTCAATTAATTGCCTTTGGTCTGGTTTGAGTTGATTCAATACCTCTTGCAAACCAATGCCTTCCTCTCCCAAAATGGAGTCGGAATCGTTGTTTTCTGACACATTCATCGCTGCCTCTGCGCTATCTGTTTGCAGGCTTTGCTTATAATGCTTAGATTTGAGCTTATCTATCGCGAGATTGCGCGTGATATTCAGCATCCATGTAAATAAACGTCCTTTAGAAGAGTCGTAGCTTTCGGCATTCAGCCAAATTTTGACAAAAGCTTCTTGCAAAACATCTTCTCCTAATGCTTCGGATTTCATGATTTTTTCCGCCACACCGAGCAAAGCTCCGCCATAACGGTCATATAAAATCTCTATTACCTCTTTGTTTTTACTTTTCAAGAGGCTAATTAAAGCGCGTTCTGCTGCGGGTATATTGTGATTTGTAGTCAATGAATATAATAACTTAAGGGCGAATTTACTATTATTTTCATTAAAAAGAATAAGTGACTTTCATTTTAGCAGAAAAAGGTGTTCCTGCGGTAAAATGAACTTGGGTAATTGGCTCGCTTGCATTTTGCAGTTGAGACTCCGTTTCAAATTGTGCTTCCTTCCATTTTACATTCGTAATATTCTCTGTAAAAAGGCTGATTTCTAATTGTTTAACCTGATAAGTTAAGGTTGCATCTGCTAAAAAATAGCCCTTTGCTGTTAAAGAATAATCCTCATTTGCAGGACGATTTGCAAGGTAACGATAACGCACATTTACCAAGAAGTTTTTTGCAACCTTTGCTTTTACGCCTCCAATTGAGGTAAAACGAGGAGCTAAGGGAATGTACTTTTCACTGATAACTTCTGCATTAAGCGCACGCGCATTTGAATAATTTATATCGCAATCGGCTGATAACCAAGGGGTAATTTGCCAACGTGCAGAAACATCTATGCCTACGCGCCTTGTTTCTCCGCTCGGTTCAACCACCGCCTCATCGCCTACATACACAAATTCTTGCTGCAAATAAAGTCCCCACAAAGCCGCATGAAGAAAAACATTGCGAAAGGGTTTCATTTCTGCTCCGATTTCTGCGCCCGTTGCTTTGGGCAAAATTTGTAATCCATTTTGCGCCACAACCACCCGCGTATCGTTGGAGTGAAAACCTATCCCTGCCTTAACAAAGTACAACATTTTTGGGCTTGCTTGGTAATATAAACTCATTTTAGGACTAGGCGTGAGCTTTTTTACATTCCGCACTTGATAACCTGTACTGTCCAATTTGTCATTATAATTAAACACAAAAGCATCTAACCTCATACCTACATTTGCGCTAAATTTAGGGCTAATTTGAACGTTTTCATTGACATAAATCGCGGCATTTAGCTCTTGAACGTCCCCTAAACTGATGGGGTTAAGGAAAATATTCCTTCTTTTTACGCGGCTCAACTCGTTGTTTTGAATGTCATCTAAACGGATATTTGCCCCAATTTCTGTATCAAATTGCAATTTTCGCCAGGTATTTTTTTGATGAAATTCGCCTTTGTAACCGTAAATTTTGCGGTCTTCTCTTTGTCGAATCCCATCTCCATTTACTTTATCATGTAGAAAAAAGGTGAAATTGGAAAATAAATCAAAGTCATAATGCGAAAAAAAGAGCTGATTTTTGAAATATTGGTGGTCGCTGAGGGTAGAAAGGACTTGTATATTGGCGTTTGTTCTGCCTGTTTTTCCTCCTTCTGAATTGTCAATGCTTCCAAAATAATTCAAATTGCCGTTTCTTACTTCGCTTTCGGGAATTTGCCCCGATGCGTTCCAAAAACTCTTAAAATGCGAGAAACTTGCAGTTAAGATATTTCTGTCATCTATCATGCCTTGATATTTGGTGAAAAAATTCAAGCGATTAAGGTTATCAGGATTTTGAAAAAAGCCTTGTCTAAACAAATATTCGCCTGCCACATACCAATTCTGCTGATTTTCGCGGGCTTTTTTCCCCAATAAATTAATAGCCGAAAATAAACGATAGTGGTTAAATCTTCCTACTTCAAGGCTAATTTTATTTTTGTCTAAATAATTTTGCGTTTGAAAAGCAATCGCACCCGCCGTTGCAAAATTGCCTACTGAGGCATCATAGCAGCCTTTGTCTATGGCAATTTTTTCCACCATTTCGGGTATAACAAAATGCAAATCGGCATAACCCTGTCCGTGTGCGTGCGAAACCATGTTTACAGGCAAACCATCAACGCTTAAAGCAATGTCTGTTCCGTGGTCACAATCGAAGCCGCGCAAGAAAATTTGCTCTGCTTTGCCACCGCCTGCGTGTTGCGCAATAAATACTCCCGAAGCCATTCGTAGTAATTCTTGGGCAGAATTGACAGGACGTAGGGCAATGTCCATTTTAGAAATGCTATGAATCGTTTGGTTTTTGTCGCTTGAAATTACCACTTCATTTAACTCCACATTTTTAGGCTTCAACGTAATGATAAGTTCAGTTGCTTCATGTTCTTTTACCGTAGTTTTCACTTCCTTTTTTTCGTAACCAATCAACTGAATGGAAAGTGTATATTCTCCTTGTTCCAGATTTTCAAAAATAAACCTACCATCATTTCCACTGATACAATGCTGATTTTCATTCAATTCTATATAAGCAAATTCGATGGGCAAACGAGAACTTTCTTCTATCAACTTTCCGCTAATCATTCCCTTATGTGCAAAGGTAAGCCCAAAAATGCTAGATAAGAAAAAGGTAATAAGTAGTTTTTGCATAAGATTTGGCTAAATTTTAGGTGAAAAAAATGCGTTCAACCGTCCAATAAGAAGCAATCAGCGCGATTACAACGCTGGCAGGAATAACAATTCCTTTGCGATACCATGTTTTTTCCGAAAAGAGTCTTGCTACCAAAAAATACATCACAAAAATCACCGTCAATTGCCCAAGTTCAACGCCTATATTAAAGCTAATCAATGCATTCGCAAAGGCATATTTAGGCAAACCCAATTCCGCCAAGGCACCCGCGAATCCCATTCCATGTATCAAACCAAAGAGAAAAACAAGCAAAATCCGCCACGTTTTGAGGCTATTGGCAACGAGGTTTTCGAGTGCCAAAAAGACAATAGAAAGGGCTATCAAGGGTTCGATAAGGTTAGAAGGCGGCTGTATGATTCCATAAACAGCTAATCCCAAGGTAATCGAATGTGCAAGGGTAAACATACTTGCCTGCAAAATGATTTTTTTGAGGTCGCTATTTAAGAAAAAAATGCCCAAAATAAACAAAACATGGTCTAATCCTAGGGGCAAAATATGAGTGAAGCCCAGGTTGAGATATTTACTAAATACTTCGCCATCATCTAACTTTTCTAGCTCATAATCAATGGTATGCGCGAAGGTTGCGCAGATGAGAATACAACTAAGGAGGAGGAAAATACTTGTTTTTTTCATAACACTTGAAATTAGTGAACAGTTATCAGTAAGCAAATATAAAGCGTTGATAATTAGATTTTTGCCGTTGTTGGTATTGCACTTAAAAACGCTTGTTGTACGGGCTGCTTCAGCTGCCCGCCATTGGCAAAAACGAAGTTTTTGCACTGATACGGCAGCTAAAGCAGCCGCTACAGAAAAGTGCTAAATTAGCCTACCTGAACACAATGCAAAATCTTATTGAAAATCATAACTTCACCCAATCTGCCGCTTTTTTATTGGTGTTTTCGGCTTTGTTTTTTAACTCGTTTGCTTTTACCATTTCCCCTGCAGCCGCATAAATCAAAGCTGCTTTGTGTAAGGTGATGGCATTTTGTGTGTTGGTTTTCAGCATGTTATCTGCATGAAGTTTTGCATTTTGCTTGTCGCCCATTTTATAATAAATCCATGCTACTAACTCATTGGCATCAATGTTATTGGGACGCAAAGCCAAATCTTTTTTTGCATCTTCAAGGGCATCTTGCATTTTTGCTGCGTCAAGTTTTGCCATTGCCAATTCACGGAAACCATTGTGCTTTGCAAGTGTTTCTTTTTCATTCTCTTCTTCTGCATCTTCTAATAGCGTAAGTACTTCTGCTTTAATTTCTTGCGCTTTTTCTTTTTCTCCTTTTAATTCATACATTTCTGCTAAAAAAGACACAAAAGAAGACTCTCCCAAACTTTTAATGGCTTTTTGGGTGTGATTGATTGCCTCTCCATAATTTTTCTCAGCTTTTGCCACTTTTGCCAAGCCCATCTCAGCGTAGGCATAACCTGGACGATAATGCAAAGCCGCTTCATAAATCCATTTTGCGGTGTCTAATTTTCCTTGATTCAAATACAAATCCCCTAAATTTACCCTTGCCCATTCTGTTGCTTCCAAGCCCGAAGGATTCGCTTGAATTGCCATTTTCATGGCTGCAATTGCCCCTGCATTATCCCCAAAAATTTGACGCATATAAGAAGCACGAGAGTAAGAGCGCAAATCGGGGCGAACACTCAACATTTTGTCGCACATTTTTACCGCTTCCTCATAATTTCCTAACTCAATGTTTGCATCAACCAAAGCTCCATAAATCCCTGCATCATACGTATTTAGCTTAACGGCTTCTTCTGCCACTTTTTTAGCTTGGGCAAATTGATGAAGCGAAAGTAAAATAGAGGCTTGGTAAGATTTTCCTAAAAATGCGTCCTCTTGCGTAACATTTGGTTGCGATAACACACTTTGGATAAGGTTCAAGGCGGCAGGGTAATAAGAAGAAGCACCTGTAACTCTTGCTTCATTCATATACAATGCGACCAACTTCATTTTTGACTTGCTGTCATTAGGATTTTGATTCAAATTGGCAATGAGTTCATTGTACATTTTTTGAATGTTTTCCCATTCTTGCTCAATGCCTTTGATATTTTTTCTTGGCTCTAAGCCAATTGCAAAACTTGAATTTTGGCTTTGCCCTGTGGTAGTGCTGCAAGCTACAAAGAAAAGACTAACAGAAAACAGGCTTAAGCTAAGAAAAATAGCGAATTTTATGGTGTTATTTTGCATAATATAAGAATGAATTGTGGGCGTAATTTGAAAATGTTAGCTTCACTTCATTGGAAACTACATGAAAGATACGCCCTATGCTTCCAGTAGTTTCCGAATGAAATGATTTACAGTGATGAAAGGAAAGTGATGTTCAACCTAATTGTCTTACTAATTCCCCTTCAAAATCTTTAGTGTTTTCAAGAGATTTTTACCGCTATAAATTTTGGCAAAATATACGCCTGTATTTATTTTTTCGCAATTCCAAACGGTATAATGTAAACCTGCGCTTGTTTTTTCGCTGTATGCAGTTTCGATAAATCTACCATTAATGTCATACATATCAATGCTTAATTCTGCGCTTTCCATCAAATTATATTTAAAGGTAATTTGTGAAGTAGCAGGATTAGGATAAGCCGTGATTACTATATCAGAAGCTGCGATACCTGAAATTCCTGAACTTGGGCTAAGACAAGTAGCTTGTGTGAAAGCCACTTCTTTTCCGCCTGCTACGCCTGTTCCGCTCCAAGGAGTTTGCACATAAGGAAAACCACTTTTGAAGCTTGTATCGTTTTCATTTACTCCCGTAGAATATTGCAAAACGTTTAACAAGTCGGTTGTTAATGGATTGGGACCACCTGCGGTGTAATCGTCATACCACAAACCAATTGCCGCTAATGCAACCCCAGCCACCGCTTTTAACTCAATGCTTGTAACATCATCTTCCAACCTACGCCCATTCGGGAAACCGTCCATGTTTGGGATAAATTGGAGGTTAGTGGTGGTGTTATACATAGGGTCAGTTAAACCTAAAACCGCTGCTGTAAGGATACCTTCTTTGCTAAAATTAGGGTCATTTCTAGGGGTTGGAGGCACTGCCATATTTAAGCGAAGCATATCTCCTCCATTCGGTAAGAAATTGTTAATGAATGGTTTACCTGCTGCCAATGGATTCCCGTTTTTGCCTGTCGCTAATTGATAAGGAATCATATTTGGAACGCCTGTGTGGAACATAGGCCACAAATCAACGGAGCGAGGAGAGCCTGCGGCAGGAAGCAATAGGGTTCCAAAAATAGCATCATCTAAGGCTGTCCCTGCTACGGCTGGAGTTCCCTTTAAGGCATACAAACCGTCATTTGTGTTGCCAAAGTCGAATGTCTGTAATGAGTTTCTTTGAACTCTCAGCGAGCTGAATGCTGGTACTGCGCCGCCAAACAAGCTAGCATCCATATAAAGTGCGAGTTCTGGATTATAGAAAAAGTTGCCATAAGTACTTAGATTTGCCAAGTCATCATAAGGTGTGAGCGAGTTCCAATGGTCTTTGTGAGAAAGTGGAATGACCACCTCATTTGTCAAAGGCATTCCTAGACGAGAAACTTGTACCCAATTTCCGCTATAACTTTCTGTTCCATTGGTATTTAAAGTTCTCATTTCGGGGCGAGAAGCACTAGCCCAAACGCCCACCACAAAGTCAGAATCTAAGATGTTAGCAGCTTGACTTGCGGTTTTTCCATCTTTTTGCAAAGTAGAAATAGGTACTTTTAAGGCGATAACAGATACATTCAATTTTGCAATGCCATCTCTTGGTGCACCTGAATTTTGGCGAGGCATATCTCCCACATCAAACACACCGCCTAAATCTACGAAGAAAGGATCATCGCTGGGTCCACAAAATACTTTTTCACCTGAGTTTGCGGTTAAAATCGCGCTGTTTACCAAAGTGTTGTAAGTGGTGTTCAAACCTACGGCACTTGTGATAGAACGCTCTCCGATGTTATTTGGGGGAACCATTCCATTGTTAATGACCGTTTGGAAAGAAGCGCCTCCATCAATGCTACGCTCCAATTTGTAGGTCATCTTTTGGTTTTGTTGTCCCAATCGAATGTAGAAAAAAGTGGTCGGGTCTTGGTTGGTTTTTGTGAAGGTGAAACGATAAATAATGTCATCTCCTGTGGTGCTCATGTCATTGTCCACATGAATTTCGTAGCGAATATTTTCTCCAAAATTATAGTAATTAGGTCCTCCTTGCGGATTTTGAAGTGGAACATAACACGCTATCAAGGTGATATAGTCAGGATCGTCTGGGCTTCTAAACGCATACAAATCTGTATTATCCGCCAAAGGATCAAAAGAAATAAGCGGTGCTTCACGATGACTAGACGCAAAACTAGAGAATCCGCTAAGAATTGACACGAGTAGTACCAGTATCAATTTGGATATATTGATATTTTTCATTTTAAGTTAAAATAAGAAATGATTGAAAAAAGGAAAGACTATGCTTGATTTTATGGTGTTAAACTAATAAAAACCAAGTGATAGATTGTTTATTAATAAACGGCTGTACCTTCCCATGGTGTTTGAACATAAGGAAAAACGGCTTCAAAAGTGGTGTCATTTTTCTCTACTCCCGTAGAATATTGCAATACGTTCAGTAAGTTATTGGTAACAGGTGAAGGCGAAGTGCTAGGGAAATAATCGTCATACCATAAGCCAATAGCTGCCAAAGCTACGCCCGAAACTGCTTGCAACTCAATGCGTGTAACATCATCTTCCAACCTGCGACCATTCGGAAAACCATCCATATTAGGAATCATTTGGAGGTTACTATTTGCGGAATACATAGGGTCTGTCAATCCTAATACTGCGGCAGAAACAATCCCCAAAGAACTAAATTTAGGGTCATTTCTTGGCGTAGGAGGCACTGCCATATTCAAGCGAAGCATATCGCCACCATTCGGCAAAAAGTTGTTAATGAAGGGTTTACCTGCTGCTAAGGGATTGCCTCCTTTTCCTGTTGCTAATTGATAAGGAATCATATTTGGAACGCCTGTGTGAAAAATAGGCCACAAATCAACAGAACGAGGAGAGCCTGCTGCGGGAAGTAATAAGTTTCCGAAAACGGCATCATCTAAAGCGGTTCCTGCGACTGCTGCGCTCCCTTTCAAGCCAAACAAACCATTTTTTCCATTTCCAAAATCAAAAGCACCTAAGGCATTTCTTTGAATTTTTAATTGGCAAAAAGCAGGTACAGCAGTTCCAAAAAGGCTATTATCCATATAAAGCGCTAATTCTGGATTATAGAAAAAGGTTTTAAAGGTATCTAAATACGCCAAATCTTGGTAAGGAGTTAAAGCATTCCAAAGGTCTTTTTTGCCAATCGGAATCACAACTTCATTCGTCAAGGGCATTCCCAAACGTGAAACTTGTACCCAGTTTCCTGCATTTGTAGGTGCGGCTCCTGTTGCGCTGAGTGTTTTGGTCATTTGGCGAGAAGCACTTGCCCAAACACCTATCACAAAATCGCCATCAAGGATATTGTTTGCTTGCGCTGGCGTTTTTCCTGCTTTTTGAAGGCTAGAAATCGGCACTTCGATACAAATAGTATGAACATTTCTACGCGCCAAGCCATCTCTTACTTTTGCACCACCTTGTCTTGGAAGGTCACCTAAATCAAATACACCGCCTAAATCCACAAAAAAGGGATCGTCAGTGGGACCACAAAAAATTTGCTCTCCTGTGCTTGCTGTGGTAATTGCACTCGTCATCAACGCTTTATAATTCGCAGCCCCTAAGCCTACAGTTGGGTCAGTGATAGAACGCGCACCAATGTTGATAGGAGGAACAATGCCATTTGTGATAATGCTAGTAAAAGTTTGTCCACCATTTATACTTTTTTCGCATAGATAAGTGGTTTTTGCATTTTCTTGCCCTAAACGAATGTTAAAAAAAGTAGTAGGATCTTGGTTGGTTTTGCTGAAGGTAAAACGATACACAATATCATCTCCTGGCGTTGAGGTGTTGTTGTCAATGTGTACTTCGTAGCGAATGTTTTCTCCAAAAGAAATGTAATTCGGTCCGCCAAAAGGCAGCTCTGCGGGAATGTAACAAGCAATAATGGTTACATTATTGGGATTACTCGGGCTTCTAAATGCGTACAAATCGGTATTGTCAGCAAGCGGGTCATTGGCAATTAAAGGTGCCTCTCTATGAGAGGAAGCCATAACGCCTAAACTCGACAACAACAGAAACACTGTAAGTGTAAGTTGTTGGAATTTACGTCTTAGGTTTAATGTGCCACCTAGCGTAGTGTTGTGATGAAAAATAATTCGTTTCATAAGTTTTGTATGAATGATAATTTGTTTCGTACAACATACATACGATAAGGGGTTTGCACTTGGATTTCCTTTTTTGGAAAAAAAGTGTATTTTTTTTGCCTGCCCTTTGAATTGCTTGTTTTTAGCTGTTTGCATTTCCCCTAATTGTGCCGTATCTTTGCCTACTAAAACAAAGAAAAAAACACCATGCGAAAACTTCCCTACGGCATTAGTAATTTTGCAGAGCTTCCGAAAGGAAATTACTTTTTTGCGGATAAAACGCCTTTTTTACATAAACTAGAAGATTTGGGTGAAAAATATATCTTTTTCATGCGCCCGCGTAGGTTTGGAAAATCCTTGTGGATTTCGATTTTGCAGTATTATTATGGCGTTCAATACAAAGAAAGATTCCATGATTTGTTTGGAGAATATTATATTGGCAAAAATCCTACAGTTAATGCGAATAAGTATTTGGTTTTACGTTTTGATTTTAGCGGCATAGATACAAGTACGGAAGAAAAAACCTATAAAGGCTTTTTGAGTAATTTAGTTTCTGGTGCAAATAGTTTTTTTGTCGACTATCCTACTTATTTTACAGAAGAAGAAAGGAAATATATTTTTCATCAATCTTCGCCAGAAAGTTTGATGAAGCGGTTGTTTGACACCTTAAAGACAAAAAATGATAGAAAACCTATTTACCTTCTCATAGACGAATACGACCATTTTGCAAATGAATTGTTAGCCCTAAATTTGGCGCATTTTCGAGACATTGTGGGCAAAAATGGTTGGGTAAGAAAGTTTTATGAAACGATAAAAACAGCAACAGGGGAAGGAATTGTGGAAAGAATGTTTGTTACAGGGGTTTCTCCCGCCACGCTTGATAGCATGACGAGTGGTTTTAACATTGCTTCGAATTTGACGAGAGAGGCTTTTTTCCATGAAATGTTTGGCTTTAATGAAAAAGAAGTTGTGGATTTATTGGAAAATATTGGCGTGCCAGCAAGTGAAATGCCTTTTGTGCAAGGGCAAATGAAGGTGTGGTATGATGGATTTAAAGTGGCAAAAGAAGCAACCGAACACATCTACAATCCTGATATGGTGTTGTATTTTGGGAAAGCTTATGCTTTAAATAAAGGTTTCCCAACTAAAATGTTAGACGATAACATTGCTACGGACTATGGAAAAATTCGTGCGATTTTCAAAATTGATAATCAAGAAAATTCGCGTGTGCAGGTGTTGAAAGATTTGGTGGAGAAGGGGGAAATTGTTACTGAAATTGTAAGCCGTTTTAATTTTGAGATGGAATTTGGGCAGCGCGAATTTATCAGTTTGCTGTTTTATATGGGAATGTTATCCATTGAAAGTGAGGAGTTTGGGCGGACAAAGCTACGAATCCCGAATTATGTCATGAAGGAATTGTACTACCAATATTTTTGGCAATTATTGCGAGAAAGCCAACTTGCACCTGTTTCTTTAGATGGCGTGGCGGATGTGGTGTATCAAATGGCAAAATATCAAAACCTTGAGCCTTTAAAAGCCTTGATTAACGAAATTTTATCTGAACATTCTACGCGAGATAAAGCGAATTTTTCAGAAAAACATCTCAAAACGTTATTCATCACCTTGTTTTATATTTCGAATATTTACATTGTCGATAGTGAACCTGAAACACGCCAAAAATACATGGACGTTTTGCTGCTCGGCAGAAGACAATACAACATTCCCCACGACTTTTT
>JBJXHA010000748.1:0-2522 GCA_046160275.1 Bacteroidia bacterium
CAATCTATGAGTAAGCACGTAAACGCACCCGATTTGTTGATTTATTTGCGAGCTGATGTAGAAAAGTTGCAACAACACATTCAAAAAAGAGGACGCGACTACGAGGCGAGTATTAGCGGACAATATCTTGACGACTTAAATGAACACTACGAAGATTGGATTGCAAACTACCAAGAAGGAAATGTTTTGATTATTGATATGAATAAATTAGACTATGTAAACAATGCTGCGGACATGGCTTGGGTGATTCAAACGGTAGAAAAGAGCTTAGAAAATACGGAAATAGCAGTAGCGAAGGGCTAGTGTTTTTTCAATTGATAAATAATATCATAGATAACCGAGTGAAACATATCCGCTTGGTCGCTAAGATGTGTGCGGCGTGGATATTTGACCAAATATTTTTCGGCTTGCATATCATACACTAAGGTATAAAAAAAGGTTTCGTGTTTGGGGCGAAATTGAAAGTAGGGGAGGGGAATCCATCGAAGAATCTTCTTTTTTTTCCATTCTTGTCTACTTTGAATCATGCCTACCCCACCTGTCCATGCAAAATAAGGCGTTTTGTACTTTGCAATGAGCTTTTGAATTTCATCATAATGCAAACTAATCACTTGAAAACCTTCAGGGTGAATCAACTTTTCTTTTATCCAATGATGTAATAAAGCCAATTCATTGTAATGTTCGATTTGCGCCGAAGTCAAATTGCTATTGTGTAACAAATGATAAGTTAATTTTACACTTTTTGCATAATTTCCTATTTTTTCAATCAAACCAAACTCCATTGCCTGCCCTCCCAAAAAATCTTCGGGCGGGTTTTTTCGATAATCGAATCGCTGATAAGTTGGGTTTACGAACACAATGCTATCTATTCCTAAGTTAATTCCTTGCAGGACTAATTGCCTTTGCGTTTTTTCCTTGGGGGGCGTTTTTGCTAAGGTGCTGATTTCTTCTAAGGTTTTGTTATCAAAACGGTATATTTTTTGGAAATTTGCTACCGAATCAGGATAATATTTATACACATCTTCTCCCAAACTTTCGCCCAATTTTCGCCACAATTTACTGTCAGGATTTTGTTGTTGTGTGAGTTTCAGATGAGAAAATGCGATTTTTAGTAAATAAGCAGGCTCTCCTTTTTCTAAATAATAACATAACAATTGCAAGGGCTTTTGCGCCACTTGGTAATCAATATGAATTTCCCATAATCGTCCAGAATTAATGTATTTGCACAAACCATACAAACAGTAAGTTTTCATTTTTTGCCAAAAAAGGGCTTCTTCGGGATACAACTGTGCCAAAATGGTTAAATTATATAAACTGGTTTCATAATGCCTATTTTCTAACTCAATGAGGCTGTTTTCCATTCTTGCTAGTTTTTGAACATAATAAAAATGGCTTTTTTCTATAATGAAAGCTAAGGTTGGGCGATTTTTTTTAGGCAATAATTTGGCTAGTTTTGCTTTTCTTTGTGCTGCATTAGGATGCGATAAAGAAGGATTATTTTCTTCGTCCACAATGCCTTCAATTGCTTGGGTTTGCAGGTTGAAAAAAGGTAAATTTTGAATGTTTAAGGCAGAAAAGTCGAAAATGGTACTGTCATATAAAGCCTGTGTGCTTTCCATTTTTTCAAATAAGTCATCAATATCGGCAGTCGCATAGCCTGTACTAAGATAGAGTTGCAAACCCAAAGAATCTGCTTGATACTCAGTTTGTTGCGTATAAGTTCCCTGCGAAAAAAGGCGTTCTTCCATCGAAAGTTTTTCGAATACTCCTCCTTGCCTATGATGAGATTGTCGCGTTTCTTGGAAAATTTTTAGCGGATGTTGTTGCTCAAAATGGCTAATTTCATGGCATAAGACAAAGGCGAGTTGCGCCTCATTTTTGAGTTTAGCCAGTAAGCCAATGTTTACTAATATAATACCATCATTGGAAGTAAAAGCATTCGGAGAACTAGAACGAACAGTGTAAAAACGCAATTTCCCCTGCAATTGTGGGCGATTTTTTAGGATTTTGTGTGCCACTTGGGTAAGGTAGGCAGAGAGTGTATCTCCAAAAATTACATTTCCGCTAGAAAGCAGCGACTTTAGGTAAAAGGATTGTTGGAAGTAAAAATCTTGCTTAATTTCTCTTACCTTTTTAGATTCTTGTTTGGATAAATCAGAAACAGATTTCATCCAAACAACTTCAGGTGGAAGTAAAAAATCTTGCGGAATTGCGCCTTGAGCTTGAAGGGGAATGAAGGCCTTAGTTTGGGCGAGTAGGCTGAGATTCAGCATACTAAGCAAGATGAAAATAAAATAAAAGCCTCTTCTACTTTTAAATCCCTTCGTAAACTCAAGCATATTTTTTTAATCTCTCTCAAATAATCAAAAATATAAATAAAAAAGAAATGTATAAGCGTTCAGAAATTTTTAAAAGTTCTGAACGCTTATACCTCTTTACAGTTTTTTCACTGCCGCTTTTATGTCTTTTTTCTTTGCCTTATCATCTCTCGGAATTCGGTAAATGAGGTCATTCGCGTCTCT
>JBJXHA010000749.1:0-2538 GCA_046160275.1 Bacteroidia bacterium
AAATCTATATTTCAAACAGTCAGAACCTGAAATTTTACCAGCTTCATTTGATGAGCTCAACGACCTTGCAAATATTCTTTCGGAAAATAAAAATATTGAAATCCAAATCGAAGGGCACACCGATAATTCTGGTAATGCAGAAGACTTATTAACCCTTTCGGAAAAAAGAGCAGAAGCAGTCAAGATATTTTTAGTGAATAAAAATATTAAGCCATTCCGTATTACTTCCAAGGGTTTTGGTGGTACAAAACCAGTGCATGAAAACCCAAAAACAGAAGCAGAACGCCAAGCAAACCGTAGGGTAGAAATTAGAATTTTAAAAAAATAAGCTAAAATAAAATATTTTTTTTCAAAAGAAATATTCATAAAGATATTTTTTCTAATATTGCAAAATTAAAAGTATCTGATTATCAAAATCCTGTATTATAATGCAAACTGTACCGATAGAAAACCTTCTTGATCTTGTAAAAGAACATGTTACGATTCATATCAAAAACAATGTTTCTACTGAATTCGTATTTCACGATTTATTGCATACGCAACAAGTTGTAGAGGCTGTGATTGAAATGTCGGAAGAGTTTCATTTTAATACAGAAGAAACCATCATGATGCAATTAGCAGCTTGGTTTCATGACACAGGCTATGATAAAGGACAAGAAGGACACGAAGAACGAAGTGCCGAATATGCAGAGGAATTTTTAGGCAAAAGAGGATATAGCTCAGAAAATATAGAAATTATCAAAAGCGCTATTTTAGCAACAAAAATGCCTCAAACCACTAAGTCTCTATATGACAAAGTGCTTTGTGATGCAGACATGAGCCATTTGGGCAAAAAAATATATTGGGAGCGCAGCAGTAAAATTCGACAAGAACTTTTACTGACCAAAGGAATTGCAATGACCGAAGAAGAGTGGATTGAGTTTGAGCTTGGCTTCATGCTAAAACAACATTATCACACGCCTATTGCTGAATTATTGTATGATAAGCGCAAAGCAAAAAATATAAAGCAATTAAGAAAACAACAAAGTCGTTTGAATCCTTACGCTGCATTGACCGTTGATGAAATCAGCGAAAAAGAAGTTAAACAGGTAAAACAACAATCTGAAATTTTTGGCGATAGTCCTTTAAAAGAAAGCGAAGCTATCAAAGAAAAACGTTTGGTTCGCGGGGTGGAAACAATGTATAAAACCACTTATCAAACCCACAACAATCTAAGCGCAATGGCTGATCATAAAGCCAATATGATGTTGAGTATCAATACGATATGTATTTCGATTATTGCTTCAACATTGATACCAAAAGTCATTGATGGAAGCAATACGAAGTTGGTTGTTCCTACGGCGTTATTAATGGTTGTTTGCTTGATTTCAATGGTTTATGCCACTTTGGCTACTCGTCCAAAAATTACGGAAGGAAGCGTTAGCCGTGAAGACATCGTTAATAAAAAAGCGAATTTGCTGTTTTTTGGCAATTTCTACAATATGAAACTCAATGATTTTCAATGGGGCGTGAAAGAAATGATAAAAGACCCAGATTATCTTTATAGCACTATGTCGCGCGACATTTATTTTCTTGGTGTCGTATTAGCTAAAAAATATAGATATTTGAGTATTTGTTATAATGTCTTTATGTTTGGTTTAATTCTTACCGTTTTGGCTTTTGCCATAGCTTTTTTATTTTAATATGATTAATTTAATCAGTGATACTGTCACAAAACCAAGTGCAGCGATGCTTGCGGCAATGATGAATGCCGAAGTTGGCGATGATGTTTTTGGCGAAGACCCAACCGTAAACGCTTTGGAAGCCAAAGCTGCACAAATGTTTGGTCACGAGTCGGCCTTATTCTGTCCTTCTGGAACAATGACCAACCAAATAGCTATCAAAGTACACACTCAGCCACTTGACGAGGTCATTTGTGATGAATTATCACATATCTATAAAGCCGAAGTTGGTGGCTATGCCTTTAATTCGGGCATTGCAGTTCAATTAATTGCTGGAAATAATGGAAAAATCACTGCGCCACAAGTTGCCGCAGCAATTAAAGGTGATTTTGATTGGTTGCCCAAAAGTAGCTTAGTCGTTTTGGAAAATACTACAAATATCGGCGGTGGAAATTATTACAACGTTGACGAAATAGAGCCAATTCGCAAACTTTGCACAGAAAAAGGGTTGAAATTGCACCTAGATGGCGCAAGAATATTCAATGCTTTGGTCGAAACAGGGGATACTACTGCGTCAGTCGGGGCTGTTTTTGACAGCATTTCTATTTGTTTATCAAAAGGCTTAGGTGCGCCAGTTGGGTCTCTACTTATTGGTAATCAGGCTTTTATAAAAAAGGCAAGACGAGTAAGAAAAGCGATGGGTGGAGGAATGCGTCAAGCAGGTTTTTTAGCGGCAGCGGGGATTTTTGCATTAGATAATAATATCCAACGTCTAAAAATAGACCATAAAAATGCTCAATTATTAGGCGAAACATTGGCAACTTGTGCTTATGTCGAAAACATCAGGCCAATCAAAACGAATATTGTTATTTTTGAT
>JBJXHA010000750.1:0-9160 GCA_046160275.1 Bacteroidia bacterium
AGGCGTTAAATTCCAAAAGCGATTCATTACATACCAACCATTTACCGCAAAATTAGCATACGGAGCCGTAGGTGCGGTAATTTGGGTGTAACCTGTGGTTGTTCCTACCGTAATGTTTGCTGTCGGAACGGTTAATGCAGCGTCTTTTTTATATGCCAACAAGATTTCATTGGGTTTGGTATTTGACGTACGATAAGCATAGGTCCAGCCATCGGGTGCATTTACTTGTGTGCTTGGCGTGCCTACGCTTGTATTCGTATTCAGTAGTACGCGCGAAAAAATCCTCGCATAATAAGCATGAATTGCCACCTGACGTGCAGAATCTAAACCTGCCAAACTTTTTGCGCCAATGATAGCAAAGGCAATTTTACGGCTCGTATTGGTGGTCAAAGTAAAAGGTGCGGCACTAATAAATTGAGCGACATCGGTATTACTCATCGAGGCTGTTCCCGCAGTAGGAACATTGGTTAAAGCGGTGAATTTATTTGCTTCTGTAAAATTAGTGGCTGCGGTACTTACGGCGCGTGTACGCATCGCATCTGTCGAAATAATGGCAATCCCATAATAATAATTAGGCGTAAGCCCATCATAGGCATAAACCATCTTTTGGGTAGTGTTATAATTGCAATAATTATTTGCCCCTGTACCAATGTTCCAATCCATAAACAATCCTGCCGAAAGTGCAGACTGTGTAACTGCTGTGTTATTGGTAACGGTATATTCCATAATCAAAAAATCATCTTCTTTGGCATCAGCAAAACTATACACATTTTGCACCACCGAAACGCCAATTTTATCACTCGAAACACAATCCGAAAAAGAAAAAGCAGCTTCATAATCTGCTACGCTTGGCGTAGGAACATCTGTGAAATTCGTTGAGCCAAAGTCATTGCTATATCCCCCAACATCGTTGCGCATGTTATTTAAGACCTTGGTAGCAGACTGTCCCAATAAAAAGCCCCCTTCTTGCAAGACATTTGCTTGTGCATCGTATTGCAAACCTAAACCTGCGGGGCTAGAAGGCATATTATATCGCCCAATCTCTGCCTGATAGCCGAGTGACATATCCAATTTGCTTACGGTAATATCAACATGGTCAACGTTAGGGTGAATAATGTTATAATATTTGTTATAAGCGGCTAATTGCGTAGCTTGCAAGTTTGCCAAAGAATTTGCACCCATTAATACAAAAGTGATAATGCTTTCCTCATTAGGACGAATATTAATGCCGCCTGTCGAAATAAATTGCATCACATCGGCATTGCTTGCCGAAGCACTCGCAGGGGTAGGAATATTTTTTAGATGTGCAATTTTATTGGCTGACGTGAAGTTAGAAGCAGCGCCACTCACCACTTTTGCCCTAAAATTATTGGAAGTAAGTAAGGCTATGCCATAAAATTGTCCTGCACCATTATCTGCATAAACCATTTTCCGACATTCATCATAATTGGCATTATTTAAACTATAGTCAGGGCGGATGTCCCAGTCTGCAAACATTCCCATATACACATCTTGCAATTCGTAAGCGTTCTCATTGTGCAGAGAATATTCTAAAATGATATAATCATCGTTGGCGGCATCGGTGTAACTATATGATTTTTGGGTAATGGTTAAGCCGATGCGGTTGCCCATTCTTTTATCGCTAAAAATAGCAGAAGTTTCATAATCAGCAAATGCACCTGCACCACCCGTTATCAAAGTACTGTCTTTAAAAGAAGAACCCCCTCCACGAATACTGTTGGCGAGTAAAGTTCCTTTGGCAATTAAGATTCCACATTCATACAAGGCGGTATCATTACCATTGTATTTTACGGTTAAACCTCTGACTTTCATAGAATCAGCGTAATAATTACCAATATTTCCTGTACCTGTTAAAGTCGTATGAAAAAGATTTTGGGTAAGATTCAGATAATTAGGATTAATAAAAATATCCATATATTCCTCATCAATATAACCCGTTACAGGGTCGGAATAAGTCATTTTTAAACCCAAGCGATAGTGAGGCGTAGTTAGGCTAGGGGAGATGGTAAATTGAAAAGGCGTGGCGTAATTGTCTTTTGACACAAAAGTATTCATTGCGCCTGCTGCATAAGTGCTGGTAATGAGGGTAATATCGGAAGGATTCATGGCGGATAAGGTGATGGTAACATTACCTGCATTTTGCAAATAGTTTTGCCATTTCACCCCTAAACTAATCGTTTCCCCTGCTCTGTATTCATTGTCGACTACGGTTTCTGCCAGTACTTTCGACTCGGTTTTATGAATGGCGGGCGTAACGGGGTCGGTCAAAGCGCGGTGCATATTTAAGCGGCCTTTTCCTAATTTATTGGCAAAAGCAGGATTAATTGCGTTGACATCATCTGCCGTCATACGAACCCTGTGTAATGCTTGAATCGGTTTGTAAGTAGGGTCTGAATTGTGGTAATAAGCATAAGTTAGGGCTACTGCCCCTGCTACCACAGGCGAAGCAAAAGAAGTCGCTGAACCGCCTGCAAAATAACCGTTAGTTGCATTAGAAGGAATATTTACAATATAACCTGTTCCGCATATATCCAAACTTGTATTATAGGTACAAGTGCTTTTTACATCGGCTAAGCCTGTATTTCCTACGGACATTACTTGGTCAAAGGCGGCAGGATAAAACTTCTCATCTAAATTAGAATTGCCACAAGCTACCACAATTGCCGTTCCATAGAGTGCGATTACATTATTAATTACCGCCTCCCCTGTAAAGTCGTAATTGCTTCCTCCCCATGAACAATTAATAACAGGAATCCCTAATGCCGCAGCATAAGCAATGCCTTCATAGCCATACACAATGTTTCCTACATTATCGCTAATGTTGATAGGATAATATTTGCATTTAAAACCTGTACCAAGCGCACCTAAAGCGTTATCACCTCTAGCACCTGCCAAGCCTGCAACGCCATGTCCATGCGAACTGCCATGTACAGTAGGGTTATTATCGCTAATTGCGCCATCACCATAAAAATCCCAGCCGCGATAATCATCAATCAAGCCATTCCCATCATCATCAATGCCATCAGCTGTATCAGCAGGAGTAACATATTCGCCTAAATTGTAAAATACATTACTTCCCATATCTTCATGCGAAAAGTAAATCCCTGTATCGGCAATGCCAACCGCCACCGTACTATCTCCTTTATAAATGTCCCAAGCATTGTAGGCTTGAATTTGATTCAAATACCAAATACTAGGTGAAGCACCTGCAACTAAGGCATCATTAGGTGTATAAAAAGGCTTATATTTATACCAAGGCTCCACATATTCAAAGGCATCTTCTTGGCGCAATAACTGAATTGCCGCTTCTATGGAAAGAGCGTTTGTATCATATTCTAGCGCGTAAATAAGCGTAATGTCCGGAATATTTTCCTGAGAACGTTGCGCAGGTACAGGTTTCGCAAAGGGAAAACGCTGCTTGACCGTTTTTACGCGAAGTTCTTGCTGATATTTCTTCCAATTAGGGAAGGAAAATGCGTTTTCTCGTACCACATTTTTATATTCAGGCTTTAATTTTACCATCACATAGCCTTCTACATAGTCGCTAGTAGAGGCTAAGGACAAAGGGGAAGATTTATCAAGATGGTTGGCGGTTTGTGCAGCCAAGGTATGCAAACCCGAAAGAAGAACAAGTAGAAACGATAAATAAGTACTGATAGTGATTCTGTGCATATAAAAAATAATTAGATTACCTGATAGACGATTGAAGGTTTAAAGAACGATAAAAAAAAGGGTTTCGTTCATTAAAAAAAAGAAAGAAGCGCATTTTTTATGTAAGAAACAAACAAAATTACACAAATATAACGAGAAAGAGCGAGTTTCAAAAATGCGAGTTGTATTGAAGCCTTTCTCTTGAGGGGAAATGGGGTTTTTTTGCACGGGTCTTCCTTGTGGTTTTCCCAAAAGGCGACTAATGAAAGCCATAAATAACCTGTCTTTTTGTAGGGCAAACGTACATTCTTTTCCTACAAAACAGAAAAAAGAAGAAGGTACTAAACTTCTACTTGCTCAATGCTATTTAGAAAGTAAAAATCTTTGTATTTTTTTCGAAAAGATTTGGTGTTTTAAAAAAATCCTACTAACATTGTGGGGAGAAATAGTAGGCAGCATGAAAAGTGCAGGTTATTGTGGATTGTCCCATTTGCACCGTATTTTTTTTGCTTTTTCCCATCGTTAATCTTCGAGATTACCAAATAGAAAAAAAGAGTTCAAAAAAAATACTTTTACGTGCATTCAACAAACGTGCTGCTGCCAATTCCATTTTCAAGGCTAACACGCAATTAAGGCTATCATAAACGGCACTGCAGCAGCACACAACGTTAGCATCAATTAAATTTAAGGACAAACAAAACCGTTTAATTTATAAGTATTATGAATAAAGGACTCTGGACATTATTAGGAATTTTCGTAGGCTCTGGCATTTTTGTAGGCATTTGTTTCGCAATAGATAACCGTATGAATGGTATCATTGGACCAATAACCGCTGCGGCAGGTTTTATTTGTTTATGTTCTTTTTTAGGTTTTATTATAGCTTTGATAGGAATTGCAATAAAAGGCGATAAAAGTCAGTAATTGTTGCAAAAAATGCTAAAAAGTTATACTTTTGTGGAAGATATAAACAATTTACTAAGAATAAGAATATGTTGATACCACATACAAATTACGTAGTTGATAATCAAGGACATAAAAAATTTGTTCAAGTAACTGTTGAGGATTGGGAAAGTTTACTTTCTGAACTTCAACGGCTTGAAAACTTGTTAAAATTCAAAGACAAGTTGAAACGAGCTTTTCGTGAAGTTCGGGCGATAAGGAGTGGGAAAAAAATAGGTACACCTTTAAGCCAGTTAATAGATGAAATGTAGAATTGTAGCAATTGACGATTTCAATAAAGATGCAAAAAGGCTTGGAAAGAAGTATGTATCTTTAAAGGGTGAGTTAAAAGAGTTGGAAAACCAACTGCTTGAAAATCCTCGTATGGGCGTGTTGATTCGAGAAAATACCTATAAAATTAGGCTTGCTGTAAAAAGTAAAGGAAAAGGCAAAAGTGGCGGCATGAGGATAATCACGTATATTGTTGAAGTTGAAATAGAAGTAGAGGAGAACGAAAAAGAGCAAGATTTTACAATAATCTTAGTTGCGATTTATGATAAATCAGAAATGGAGAATTTACCAGACAAACAACTTCGAGAATTGATAGATGATATAGAATCTGAATTAGACGAGGATGAATAAAATAAATGCTGCCAACAAATCGCTTGCCGTATATGCCGTTTTATCATGCCAACTGCACATAAACGGAACTTTAGATTTGCCAATGCACCAAAAAAACGGCTACGTCAGCAATATAGCCGTCCCCCCCACAAGGTTCATTCTTACCTTGTGGGGCTTTTTCGTTCTAATTTTCTCCCCCCATTTCCCTCACAAGTTTTGCACTTGAAATTTTGACGTCCATTGCCTTTTTTTTCATTTTTTACTACCTTTGCACTGGCGCAATGAGGGCATGACACTTGTATTTTTATCAATCTTTTTACCTTGTTTGTTGACGTAAAAATGAAATTTATCAATCGTGAAACGGACAAGTACGGTAAGCATGAAATTGCCAACCCTTAGTATCAGAAATTTAGGGAGAAACCGAAAAAGTTGTTTTTCTAGCTGAAAAACCTCATCTTTGCACTACTATTTCGGCAAGTATGATAAAAAATTATCTCAATTCCTGTTTTCTTCTTTTTCTTTTAGGCTTGCTTGCGTGTAAGCCGCAAGATAGGTATATTTTGGAAACGAAAACTGCCTTTTTCTTGGCTAAAGATAAGCAAAGTGGGGAGAAACAATTGCTAAGTATCTCTAAAAATGGCGCGAACCAACTGAAACTGCATGAAGTTTGGGGCATTTCTTCGCAAAATTTGGGCGATATGACAGGAAAAGATATGCTTTTTTGGGTGTCGGAAACGAACACCAACAAGTTACATTTTATCGACCCTACCACCCAAACCATTGAAAAAACGATTTCATTGGGCGATATTTCTCCTACGCTGATTTGTGTGGGGGACAGGCATTTATTTATTGGGGACAGTGTGCATCAGAAAATTGCCTTTTGGAATATGAAAAGCGAAAAATTGGAGGGATTACAGCGTGTTGAAAGTAAGCCGCTTTTTGCCGAGTGGAATTCAGGTAAATTTTACACCGCTTTTGCTGATAAAACGTTGGCGATTTATAGCGAAGACATTTACAGTTATCGTAATAAAGTAAGCCTTTCTAATCCAATTGTGGGTTTATTGCTGGCAGTAAAATTAAATGAGCTGAACCTTATTATTCAAACAAAAAATGCCAATGATTCTTTACTTGAATCAAAATTAGAAGTTCAAGCCGATAACTTCTTGACTGCTAATGATATAGAAAATGCACCTAAACCTTATTATCAGAAAAAAAGGATAAGTCCCTACAGTTATGCCCCTTTTGGCAAAGAAACAACTACTGACATACGCTTGTTAAACCAAAAACTTAACCTGCCTAGTAGCGCAAAATTCCTTAACCAAAATATTTCAAATTTCGAAATGGATTTTTTTGACTCTGAAATATACGCGCAGCAAAATGATTCTTTGAAAATTTATTCCCTCCCTCAAGCCGCTTATCTGCAAAAATTTGCTTATCAAGGAGAATTGCTCAAAGGTTATTATTATCGTGATTATCAAGGAGAATAAGCTCGTTTAAGTGAATAAGTGTCAGTTAACAATTAACAGTTATCAGTAAGCAAATGTAAAATATTGATAATTAGTGTTTTATGATAAAAAAATGGTAGTCCTCCAAATGTAATGCTTTTTTTGGCATTTCAACTATCGCTCATTTGGGCAAACTCAGCCCCAAAACGCATAAGGCGGTGTCCTCACCGCAAAATACGTGCGCTGGCGGTGAGGACACCGCTTTATGCTGCCCTTTTAGAAGAGCATTACGTTTTTGCCACTACCGTAATCTTTTGTCCTAAATTGCTACTAATGCAAGGTCTTTTTCACCGTTTAACTTCCTTCAAAACATGGACGCAATCATTCGTTTATCCAAAATTCAAAAAACATATCTAATGGGCGAGGTCGAAATACAGGCTTTGCGTGAAGTTACGCTGGATATTTTTCGCAATCAATATGTTGCCATTATGGGTCCTTCGGGGTCGGGCAAATCTACCTTGATGAATATTTTGGGCTGCTTAGACACGCCAAGCAATGGAGATTATTTTCTGAACGGAACGAATGTCAGCCGTATGAACGACAGCGAATTGGCTTATACAAGGAATAAAGAAATTGGCTTTGTTTTTCAAACCTTTAATCTATTACCTCGTGCAAGTGCTTTGGAAAATGTGGCTTTGCCGTTGGTCTATGCGGGTTTTAGTCGCGCAAAACGCCTAGAACGTGCCGAAGAAGTGCTAGAAAGTGTGGGTTTGGGAGATAGAATGCACCATAAACCGAATGAACTTTCGGGGGGACAAAGGCAGCGTGTTGCGGTTGCAAGAGCTTTGGTAAATGACCCTTCTATTATTTTAGCTGATGAACCTACGGGAAATTTGGACACCAAAACTTCCTACGAAATTATGGGTTTATTCGACGAACTTCATAAAAAAGGGCAAACCATTATTGTCGTAACGCATGAAGAAGACATTGCCAAATATGCACACCACATTATTCGATTGCGTGATGGTGTGGTTGAATCGAATATTGAAAATAAGGAAAGAAGGGCTTTTATATAATTCTTATGATTATCACGCTCATTTATGCCATTTCTGAAAACAAAGCAATTGGCAGCCAAAATACAATTCCTTGGCGATTGTCGGGGGATATGAAATATTTTAAAGCGAATACCTTGGGCAAACCCGTTATTATGGGGCGAAAAACCTTCGATTCTTTAGGGAAAGCCCTGCCCAAACGCAGAAATATCGTTATCAGCCGCCAAACGTTGGAACTACCCGAAGGCGTGGAATTAGTTCATTCCTTAGAAGAAGCCATCACAATTTGCGCACAAGAACCAGAAGTATGCATTATTGGTGGCGCAATGATTTACAAAGAAGCCCTAGCCAAAGGGATTGCCACGCAAATTCGTCAAACCCTTGTTCATGCCGAAGTGGAAGGAGATACTTTTTTCGATTTCCCTGATGAAAACGCATGGGAACTTGTGGAGGTAGAAGCCTGCGCCGCTGATGAAAAAAATGAATTTGCTTATACAATTACAAGGCATATTCGCAGAAATACATAAACTATTCCCCTTCCTAAATAGTTTATAGCGCATAGTTTATCGTTTATTTTATGAAATCATATCGTTTGAAGGTGGAAAACATCGTAGATGAAACACCAGATGCTTATTCTCTTGTATTTTCTGCTGCCGATGAAACCTTGCGGAACTACAAACCAGGGCAGTATTTAACTTTAAAATTAAACATTCAAGGCGAAAATGTAAGACGTGCCTTTTCTTTATCTAGTGCGCCAAATTTGGATTCGCAACTTGCGGTAACCATTAAGCGCGTGGAGGGAGGAAGAGCCTCGAATTACTTGCGCGATAAAGTGAAAGTAGGTGATGAAATCGAAGTATTGCCACCTATGGGAAATTTCGCCTTGAACATAGTGCCAACGAACCAAAAACATTATATATTGATGGGGGCAGGGAGTGGCATTACGCCTTTAATGTCTATGCTAAAAACGGTGTTGGCAGCCGAAGCCCAAAGCAAAGTAACGCTTTGGTATGGCAACCGTAACGAAGAAAGCATCATTTTTCATCAAGCCTTGGCTGCATTGCAACAAAAATATGGAAACCGCTTAGAAGTCGTACATATCCTTTCCCAACCTTCTAGTGCTTGGACAGGCGAAACAGGTCGTTTGGATAAAATGCGTGCTTTCAAGATGTTATCTGATTTGTTTATGAAAGGCGATACGGCACACAAGGTATATTATATGTGTGGACCCAACGAAATGATGCAAGATTTACAATCTGCACTTCATCATCAAGGCGTAAATCCTAGCGACATCTTCCGCGAATATTATAGCGCGCCTGCACCGAGCGATGAGGACGTAGCAAAAGTATATGAACCCGTAATAGCAACTACTGCTACTGCTGCTCCTGCGAACAATGTGCAAGGCACAAAATTAAAGCTCATCTTAGATGG
>JBJXHA010000751.1:0-5654 GCA_046160275.1 Bacteroidia bacterium
GTGCAAGCGAAAACAACTGTTGCGGCTCATCAGGCTGGAGTTGATACAAATTTTGCGCTTGTTTTCTTGCGCCCTCATCGGGTTCAAGCCCTTTAATTTGCCAATTTGCTTGCTGCATTACATTCAAAAAAGCCCCCGTACCACAGCCAATATCTAATATTGCACCTTGGGGTAATTTTGTATATTTTAACATCAGTTTACGCTTACTTTGCAACGAAAACTTTCTTACCAAATGATACAGTTGGTTGATAATTCCCTTTTTAGTATCACTATGAGAAACATAATTCTCTGATTGATAATACTTTCCAATCTCGGACTGAGGAGGCGCATCGGGCGTAAAACGATGCTGGCAATCTTCACAATGCCAAATTTCGAATAATTGTTGCGAAACGGTATAATCTTGTGCTTTAAACACAAACTTGCTTCGCTGCGAATGACAAACAGGACAAGTATGCACGATGTATGAATTACGATAATTTTTTACAAAAGTAAGAAAAAAGCACCGAATGATAGTCATATTTTTCTATTTCCCTCTGCTGCCTTCCTTTTTAGTGTAACAACGAAATTGTATTTTTCAGAAATCAAAGTGGTTCTATTTTCAGAAAGTTTACAAAATATTTTCACATTTGCTTTAAAAATCGTAGCTTTGCTTTTCGATTACGGGGAGTAATAGTTACTTCTATTTTTATTTTTTTATTTTTTAACGTAAAAAGTCATGGAAATTATTAAGCAAATCATGGAGAAAACAGGAATCTCCGAAGAACAAGCAAAAGGTGCTTTGGGTACTGTTATGGGATCATTAAAAGGTAAATTACCTGAAGGTATCGCTGATCAGTTGGAAGGTTTGTTGGAAGGTAAAGAGTTTAGTTTAACTGACCTTGCTACTGATAAATTAGGCGATTTGAAAGATTCAGCAATGGACACTTTGGGCGATTTGAAAGATTCAGCTACTGGTTTATTGGGAAAACTATTCTAAGATTCGTTTAGGTTTAAACATAACAAAGGGGTAGCGCAATGATTTGCCTTACCCCTTTGCTTTTTATTGTCTATTTTCGAATAATTACAAATCTTGATTTCCTTTTAATAAAAATTTAGGAACACGACCACCTGCCAAGAAATAAAGAAGTGTAATAGCCGAGAAGCTGAATACTAAGCCCATCAAAATCAGAGCTACCATACTACCCGAAATCATGAGCATTAAGCCACCTAACAAAGAAGCAATTCCCCCACCTAATACCCAAAAGTTCACTCTTGCATCAAGTTCTGAATTTTTTACTGGTTTGCGTGGATCGGTTGCAGTACGTAAAATTTCTTTTACTGCTTTTAGCTTAGGAGCAGAAACAGTGTGCCCTTTTTTTACAGTTATCATTTGCGTTTCTACGGGAGGCTTATTAGCAACTCCTGCGAAACTTGGTTGAAATACACTTACCCCAAATAGGAGTGTGAGAGTGAAGATAATTCTTTTTAACATAATCTATGGAAGGTTAAATAGTTAAAATACTTTGAATAACACCTTATTGTGGAGATGTTGATAAGGAACGTTTGGATCGCTTACTTTCTTTTACAAAGGTAATACAGATTATTCATTTATAGAAGTATTATACTACTTAAATTCTTACTACTGCGAACTATCTAAATTTTAAGTAATTGATAATTAATAATGGAGAATTGATAATGATTAAAATAATTGATTATCAGTTGCTTATGATGATTGAAAAACCTTAATATTTTTGGTGAATTACTTAATATAATTTAAGAGACTTGGATATTTCTTACATCAGTTATGTATCAACGAAAATGTTCTAAAATGCTTTTTTTAGCACTTTAGAACATCTCAAAAGGAAAAATCTATCAAAAATTATACATAAACTTACATTCCAATTATGCTACTGTCCTTGCAAATTCTTACAACAAACTAATGTTACAACATTAAGAATATACAACTTTCAAGGCAACTGAATAGCGAAAAAGCAACGTTCTATCTTATTCTACTCGTCATCTTCAGCCATCGATAACCTACGCATAAAATCGGCTTTTCGGCGAGCCGAAACATCAATGATTGTTCCATCGGTTAATTCAACACTTCCCCCTCTACCACGAATATAATTTTTCAAACAATTCAAATTAATCAAGTGAGATTGATGAATCCTGAAAAAATTATGCTCTTCTAACATTTCCTCATAATCTTTAATCGTGCGTGAAACCAAAATCTTGCGCTTATCTGCCAAGAAAATATAAGTATAATTTCTATCCGATTCGCAACGAATAATGTCATCTGGGTTTACTACGGTAAAGCCCGTAGCTGTGGGTAACACAATACGTTTGAAGGCTTGATGCGGATGACGAACTTGCTGCATTAATACCTCTACCCGCTCTTTTTGATTAGGTCGCTCAGGCGAGGCAGCTCTTTTTTCAACGACTCTTTTCACCGCATTTTGCAATTCCTCTACATCAATGGGTTTGAGCAGATAATCCGTAGCAGCAAATTTAAAAGCTTTGAGTGCGTATTGGTCATAAGCTGTGGTAAAAATAATGTCAAAGTTCAAGTTTGGCGTTTTTTCCAACACCTGAAAACCATCGCCATCAGGCAGTTCAATGTCTTGAAATACCACATCAGGACTATATTTTTCAATGGCTGCAAGTGCTTCCTTCACACTTCCTGCGATTGCTACAATTTCCAAACCCTCACAATACTCTGTTACGAAGGTTTTTAGTAGCATTTGGCTATTTTTTTCATCTTCAACGATTAAACCCTTTAACATAATGTAATTAAAATTATAAGCGAAAACTGACGAACTCAAAATGTACTTTTCCTCCGAAATTTTCACTTTGAATGTTTAATAAATAGAAAGTCAAAGGTAATGCCTTTTGAGGAGAAAAACAAAACCCTGAGACTACGATAAACGCTAAAATACTCCAACATCATCAGGTAATTGTGATAGTATCTGTCATCTTTTCATCAAAAATACGCTGCAAACCCTGCCTGAATCGCGCCTGTGAGTACGGCAGGATTGCCTTGTAGGTCGCGTGTCCAATGCCATCGGTAATTCAATTTGAGGACAGAGTTTGCCGACGGGCGTAGGCTAAACCCTGCTACGAGGGCTTTAATATCATCGTATTTTTTGAGGTTTGTTTCCGTGAAATTCCCTATATTGTAATCAATGGCTTCGAGGCGTAAATTGGCATTTAGTATTGTGTTCTCAAACTGAAATATTTTCCTTTTTAAGATAGGATACACTAAATCCATATAAAAACCTTGCTGGCGACTGCCAAAAAAGGGACCGACATTGCTCGGCACTTGAACTATGTTATAGGCGTATTCACCACTAATTGCCAGTTTTTTGAGAAGGGTGGCGTTTGCGTCTATTGCTAAAATGCTCACATTTCGTTTGGGCGCGACAGTTAAACCTTCTTTTTTAAAAGAGTTGTAAACTCCATGATAAGCAGATAAGCCGATTTCCCCAATTTTGCGATGTCGAAAAGAAATTTTACCCGTAATTGCAGGGCTGCTATTATTGTCTATACCAAGCATTTGTGCATTTTTGCCTGCTTGTAACCAAGTTCGTCCTACATTATTTTCCACAATTCCATCTTGCAAGCCATTTACCGCGTACAAATCATAAGAAAACACCTTATTATGCCCATACAATTTCCCAAAAACACCAAATCCCATTTCGGATAAAGTGCTGGGAATAATTTCTGTAGCCACCAAAGGTCTCTCAATAAATTCCCAAAGGGGCGCATCATGTCGTTGGTTAAAACCGCCAATGGGCGCAAGCAAAATTCCGCCTCTTAGGTTAAATGCAGGGTTCAATTCCAAATCCATCAAGGCAGTTTCAATAGAAACTTGTCCTTCCGCAGGTTCAAACTCAATTTCTGACAAAAATTTAATTCTTCGCGCAATCGAGGAGTATAGGAAGATGTTAAAACGGCGAAATTCCATCGAAAATTCTTGCGCTTTATCTGTTACTTGGTAATGGGTGTTTCCTTCTACATAGCCCCCAATTGCCGTTTGCGTTTTGCCCAATAATAGGGTAGGGCGTTGATAAATGGCATCTTGTCGCGTGGTTAAGGTCGTGTCGCCATTGGTCGGTTTACGGTGAATAAATTTTGTACTGTCTTTTTGCGCAAAAAGACAAAAAGGAATGCCCAATATAAAAAGAGATAAATATTTTAACATGGTAAATAGTGAATAGTTAAAAATGAATAGTGAAGAACAATGATGGTAAGTAATTGATAGTCAAGATTTTATTTCTGATAACTGCTTACTGTTAATTGCTCACTGCCACTAGGTCTAAAAAGCCAACAATACATATACATTTTCGGTATCTTCTTTTACCTCAAAGCGCAACAAATCTTTGTCCGCAGGAGGATTTTGTACTTTGCCAAAGCGGTCAAATTCGGCACCATGACAAGGGCAAATCAAAAATTCATTTTGTGCATTGAGTTCGCAGCCTTTGTGCGTGCAACACATATATAAGGCGATAAATTCCGTTTCGTGTTTCCAAACATAAATTGGAAAAGGCAATTTTTCATTTCGAACGATCACAAATTTCCGGTCTTTGCCTTCCTTTTCTGAACGAAATTCTGTTTTTTTCAAGATAATTTGCTTATCTTTTTCTTGCCATTCATGTTGTGCATAGTGAATCCCTGCGCAGCCCTCAAGCCATACTGCAAGGCTGGTGCTACACAAGCAAGCAACTCCGAGTTGTTGAAGAAATGTTTTCCTATCCATAATGTTAAGATTTACGAAAAAGAGATTGGCTATTTTTTTTAGCGTTCGGAACTCTCAAAGAGTTTCGAACGCTAAAAAAAAACAGAATTACAATGATTCCAAAAAGCGAAGCACTTTTGTTTTTTCAGTTTCTGACAAATTGCGGAAGGCTTGGCGACTATTTGCGCCTTCTCCTCCATGGTATTCAATCGTTTGGGGCAGTGTTTTGGCACGACCATCATGCAGATAATAGGCTTGATTTCCTTGTGAAGAAGAAGAAAGCCCTAGCCCCCAAAGCGGAGTAGTGCGCCATTCGGCAGTAGTCGCGCTACCTTCGGTATATTTATCATCTAATTCTGCCCCTAAGTCATGCAACAAAAAATCAGAATAAGGGTAAAAAGTTTGTTCACTCAAAGCGGCAATGCTGTGTTTTTGTGTTTTCAAACTTGGGCGATGGCAAGCAGCGCAACCTATTTGTGTAAAAAGCACCTCCCCTGCTTTCACCTCTGCATCATTTTCATTTCTTCTAGGTGGCACTTTTAAGGTTTGAAGATAAAACACATTTTGCAATACACTCGATTTACCCACTTCAGGTTCTGGCGCATTATCTCCCGAACTTGCTCCCATCTGAACATGATAAATATCTTCTGTATGAAAATCTGAGGTAATTCCCATGTCATTAAAATAGGCATTCACCGTTTGATGTAGCAAATCAATTGCCGTAGCTTTTCGCCCAAATCTCCCAATATACTTACCATTTATTGCTGTATTCCATGCTTTGGGAACAAAAAAATCAGGTGCCTCAACATAAGAGGCAACGCCTGAAATACCATCACTATTGCTATCATTTTCATCAGTATATGCCAAAATATCCGCATCAGAAACTGCCTCTACTAAGCCCAAGCCCGTTACCGCAGGTGCCATAAATTTTGCAACGCCT
>JBJXHA010000752.1:0-3380 GCA_046160275.1 Bacteroidia bacterium
TGAATAATGCCTAATAGAACCTAAAGGAGTGATATGCAAAACACCTGCGTTTGCATGAAAACTCAACCCCAAGCAAATAAGAATAAGAAAAATAATTTCTTTCATAAACATACGATTGGTTAAAAAAGAGCCAAAAGGATTTCATGCCCACAACCATTAAGTTGCGGAGGATAAGTAGTCGTTAGCCTGTTGTTTTATGTGATGCGTTTCGTATTATTTTACCATGTTTAGTTTTGATGATTGAAGCTTGATTGATAAAACAAAATTAAGGGTGGGTTTGTGCATTTCCTAATTTTTACATGCATAGTTTATGCATTTTTATGCATAATTTATGCAGGCGAAATAGTTTTTTCAGATGTGAGATAATCCGACAGCGAGAATAAATAAGAAGGTTTTCCTTTTATTCATGCTGTAAAAATGTTACCAAAAGGCGCAGTTCCTGCAAAGAAAGGCGTAACTCCTCGTTTTCACACTGCAATTCTTTGATAAAAGCCTCTGTGAGTTGTTGTTCGCGCGCAGTTTGATAACGTGCGCAGTTACAAATACTTTCAAGGTAGAGAAATAGTTTTTCTTCCTCAAAATACTGCATCGCCTCCACACTCAATCCGAAAATTTGGGAGAGTTTTTGGAGCATTTCCTTCGTAAAGTGCAATTCATCTTTTTCGTATCGAGAATAAGTAGATTGCGTAATAGATAGATAATCAGCTAGGTAACTTTGCGTAAAGTTCTTCAATTCCCGTAGCTTTTTCACTTTTGAACCGATTTTCAGCATATTGGATAGTCTTAATTTTTCACACAACAAAAGGAGATAGATATATCAAAAATATAGGAAAGAGGTGGAGATTGCAAGGGGTTGCATAAGTTATGCATAAAGTTAGCCTGCCACCCTACGCGAGGTAGGGCGGGTGGTGTTTTATTGTTTACTTGGCTATTTTATGAAGGAAGCAGAGGATGCCAGTCGTTTGGAACTTCGCTATATCTTAACGCATAAATTTTGAGGGTAATCTCTGAGGCATTAAATGCGTAAGTTTTACCCTGATCTGCAAATAATTCTATGCCACAACGAGCAACCGTAAGCGCAGGGAAGCGAATATCATTGAGGGTGCAAATGGCTCTTTGTAAGCGATAATTTGAACTAGAATTTGGGCGATAAGCAACAATGTACAGCATTTCCTCCTCTCCATTTTCGATATCCCGAGGTGACACATTTGGCAAGCGAAAAGACGTACAATCTCCTAGATTATCTCTTTCGCTTGGAGTGATTGTGTCAGTTAAAGTTAAGCCCTCCACAGCAGCTGGGTCTATTTCTATAATAATGACAGTTCCTACATCCATTCTCACCTGTAAAATTTGTTCATGGTTACTAGGCGAAATGTCGTCTGGTAGATAAAAATCAACACCTAGCGTATTCCCCGAAGTCTGAACTGCTAAGTAAAAATAATACCTAGTTTCTTCATTGTTTCCCAAGGCAATGTCCTCGTTGATTTCGTTGGTTCTGATGCGGCGAAACTTCCATGTTTCGGGGCGATCTGCGTTAAATGGAGTATCACATTGATATAAATCGTAGCGAACGCGATTGCCATTTACAAGGTTGTTCACCTTTAAAACAATGGGCGAACCTGACACATTTTGCAAAATGGAAGAAAGAGAAAGTTTGAAAATTGTCATAAAATTGAATTTAAGGTTGTGTTTATTAATACAATGCAAAGATAGCGGCGTTAATGGGTTGTATGCAACTACATTTTTGCTATCTTTGTTCTGTCTTTATCAACTTTTTTGCATAATTTATGTGCATTTTCTTTTTGTAAAATATTGATTATCAATGAAAAATAGCAAACTTGCGCGCATACTGTTTGTTCTTAAAAGTGAAGAGCTAAAGCAATTTGAGTCATACTTAAAAAGCAAAATAATAGAAAAAACAGCACCTCTTTGGGTATTTTTCCTACTCATAAAGAAGCAGTTAGCCCAAAAAGAAGAAGCCGTTTGGGAAAAAGAATTTCTATTTCAAAAAATATTCCCCAAGCAAAGCTTTCAAGATGGGAAAATGCGGAGACTCATGCATGAACTGTGGTTAGAATTAGAGGAATTTATTATTTTTCAACAAAAGAAAAAGGATTTTGAAAAAGAGATTTACCTACTTGATTTTTATTATGAGCATTATTTGACAAAAGAGTTTCAAGAAAGCTTAGAACGACTTATACTCGAACTTCAAAACTATTCCCACCCAAATTTGGTGTACTGGAAAGCGGTTGAGAAAGTGGAGCTATATAAAAGTTATGCAATAGCCATGAATTACGTATATAAAGACAATATGAACCTTCACAAAGTCTTAGAAAGTCAAATAACTGTGTTTTTTATCCAACAACTCAAATATTCTTTCTTTTTGTATGCCAATCAATTTTATTCCAAAGAAAAATACACTCCTCCATTTCTGCACAATATTTTAACCGAGGTCAAACGCAATCCGTTGTGGCTTGAAAATGAATTGCTTTCTGTTTATTATTACGCTGTACGTATGTTTTTAGAAGAAGATTTTGAAGCCTTTGTTAACTTGCGAAAAATGGTACAGGTACAAACACCTATTCTTTCTTTCTCGGACTGGGCGGCTTTGGCTTTTGGGCTGAGAAACTTTGCCAATTACTTAAAAAACAAAAATTCCGAATTTATTTCTATTTGTTTCGAATTATATTTAGAACACATTTCCATGGGTTTTGTGTTTTCAAACAATCATATTTCTCCACAAGCGGTAGTAAATGTGTGTAATATGGGAATAGAATTAAAAGAAATAGCAAAAGTGGAAAAGTTTTTGGAAGAATCCGAGCAATATTTCCCCCCAAGTATAAAAGAAAACCTATCATTACTTTGTCATGCTTATATTGCGTATAGCAAGTCTGATTATGAAGAGGCATTAAAAACATTGCTTATTGTAGAGAAGTTTGAACATTTTACCTTTGAGCTTGATGTACGAACGCTAAAAGTGAAAGTATTTTACGAGATGAAAGAAATGGATTTATGTATTCACCAATTAAATGCGTTTCAAGTGCTCACGCACAGGCATAAGAAAATGACGCAGGAACAAAAGGTAAAATATCAAACCTTTTGTAGAATTATGTTAAAATGTTGTCAACTTAATCCTAATGAAGCTACAGAAAAAGCACAACTCTTAGAACAAGTGAAAAACACCTCGCCACTTCCTTATAAGAATTGGATTCTTTCGCTACTTACTTAAGACAAGTGCTGCGTCAACTTTCGCTCCTGAGTGGGTGCAATTACTCGTGTTACAATGTCTTGTAATTGTGCTGAATAAGTGGAATCCTTTGAGAAAAATAGGGAAATACTTTCTTTCATTTGCTTTTTCAATTCTTCGAATTGGCTATTGT
>JBJXHA010000753.1:0-6217 GCA_046160275.1 Bacteroidia bacterium
TTCGGAACTCTTTGAGAGTTCCGAACCGTTTTAGCCTTTTGACGCGGGTAAATCCCGAACAAATCGCAAAATATTTATATTTCTCAAACATCTCCTTAATAACTAAACTCCACCCCTAACATAAAATGTGCAGGTTGCAAGTAGCGTGCGGGGTTGGTTGGAGGTACGCCGCTATCTTGTGGATCTGGATAGGCGGGGTCGCGGAAATTTTGCGGAAGTGGGTCGCCATATTCGTAGGCTTTTCCTGTTACGCCATTGATAATTGCCGCTGATTTATAATTAATAAAGTTATCCATTCGCGCACTAATCGAAAGGAAACGATTTTTACCCAAACTAAAATCTCTTGAAACACGCACATCTGCCCAAATCCAAGGAGAACCAATTTTGCTAAAAGGTTGGTCATCAATCAATTCATACAAAGGACGACCACTATCCGAAGCTCCTACTTGCCGATAAGGTGTATAACGCAAACCCGATTTATAAGTCGCAGAAAGCATCGCTCGCCAGCCTTTTAATTTCATTCTTCCGATATGTGAATTAGTATCGGCTTTATAAATCAACATTCCCTTTATATCAAAAGGTCTATCCCAAGCCAAAAACTGCTCTTTTGTGGTGTTCACAAAGCCTTGCTGCTGAATTTGCAGTGCCGATTCTGCGGCAGAATTGGATTTTCCTTTGGCTTGCTGATAAGCTCCCGACAAAGTACCCAAGACAGTTTTTCCTAAACGGCGCGTAAATGCCACCTCTATCCCTTGAATCCGCGCGTAATCTTGGTTAATAAAGAAAGTTTTTTCTACAAAACGTCCTGTTTGGTCTTTTACCACAATTTTTCGGCTCACAATGTAGTCAAATTTGTCATTATAAAAAGCCGTAGCCGTAAACGCCAAATCTTTGGTTAATTGGCTTTTCACCCCCAATTCATACGAAACTGTTACCTCTGGATTTAGGTTAGGATTGCCCAAATTTGCCAAAAAAGAACGGTCTTGATACACAGGGTCTAAACCTGCATACACAAAGCGCGGATGCGGCAAACGCATGGCATGGCTATAATTGAAATATAATACATTATTCGAAGTAATAGGGAAGGAAACGCGCAAACGCGGCAAAATTCTCGCTTTCCATCTTACACCTGCCAAACCAAAAGTTTGTTCTTTGTAATCTTTGCGAATTTGGTCAAGTACAGGCGTTTTTTCATTTTCTACGGCATCATCAACGTATTTACTAGGTGCCCAATAATTTATCCTTGCCCCCAAAACGGCAATAATTCCTTTGTAACGAATCTCATCTTGGAAGAAAATCCCGCCATTGCGAGGGCTTGCTTTCCAATAATCGGAGCTACTACCCAAGCTCGAAGAAGGCGTAGAAAAGGTGTCATTTACCTGAATAGGCGCACCCACCCAAGGGCGTGTTACGTCAATCCATTGATATTGTTGAAAAATATGCTCCTGCCCAAAGCTCCAATAATGCACTTTAGACTTGGTTTGATAGGTAAATTTAGATTTGATGGTATATTCTTCCGCATAATGGTCGTGCCAAGTCGTGGCAATTCCATTATTATTGACCAAACCAGGACCAGGATAAACATAAGAAACGCTATCATCAGGATTAAAAATAGTTACAGGGTCAGTAACAATCGAAGAAGGGTCATAAATTTGGTCAACGGTTTGAGTTCTAAAAGGACGACCATTGGCATCGGTTCTTAATTGGGTAAACAAACGCCCAACAGAAGCCTCCATTGTCCAACGTTCTGATAATAAGCCTTTTATTGTAGCAGCCGTTAAATTAGAACTGTGCGTATAAGTATTTGCATTATCGGGTTGAAGGGCAAAATTGTATTGCAAGCCGGGCTGCATTACATTATTATTTCCGACAACTTGCAAAGAACGGTTATTTTGGTTAATATTTAAACTGTGTTGATTGGTAACAGACAGTTTAAAAGAAGGAGAAATTTTATAGGTCAGTTTTACCGTATTCGTCCATTGATTCTCTTGGCGAGGTGCCCACATCGAATCATTTTTGGGGAACATAGAGGAATGGAGCTGATTGGCTTGAATCCGAAAATAATTATCCGCCACAATCGCGCTGGCATTGACAAAAATATTTAGTTTATCTTTGATAATAGGGCCTCCAACCGAAACGCTGCCTTGGTCGGTGTTCCAACTTACGCCTTGATTTTTGGCAAATCCCAAGTTATCGCGATAATAATTGCCTGCAACTGTCCATTTATTTCCCCCTTCTTTAATTCTCGTAACAATTACCCCCGAAGAACCGCTACCAAATTCGGCATCACTTCCTCCTGTAATCACATCTACACTGGATACCGCACTCGCGTTGACATCTACCCCAAAACCTGTCCCCGCCAAAGGGTCTTGCGCATTAATTCCCTCCACCACATATTGCGTTTCATACACACGACCTCCCCGAATTTGCACCCCATCAGGCGTTTGCTGCACCCCAACTTGTTGTGCTACAATGCCTTGTATGCCCGTTACATTCATTTGCGAAATTTGCTCTTCTGAAACTTTGGTTTGCGATTTTCCCCCTTCCAAATCAATCAAATTTTTCTCGCCCACAATCACAACTTCTCCCATCGTTTCAATTGCCTCCCCCATTTCAATGTCCAAGACTTTTTCGCCTGCAGGAATCGAAATGCCCGTATATTCTTTATCTGCATAATTAAGCATGGAAAAGCGAATGGTATAATCGCCAGGTTGTATGTCTTGGATTTCATAAATACCATCAGCGTCTGTGTAAGCCCCTGAATACGTGCCTATTATCATCACAGTTACGCCTTCCATGGGCTTTTTTGTGTTTGCATCTTTTATCGTTCCCTTCAAAATCCCTTGCGCAAAAGTAAGTTGCCCCAAAGCAAGCAAAAGTATCGCATAAATGTATTTCATATTTTCCAAAATTTGAGGGCAAAGGTAGTTTTTTTTTGGAGAAAAAGGAAGAAAGAAGCAGGATTTTTGGGTAGTCCTTCAAATGTAATGCTAACTAAAACCTGTAGCGGCTGCTTTAGCTGCCGCCAAAGCGCAAAAACGAAGTTTTTGCACGTTATCGGGCAGCTAAAGCAGCCCGTCCAGCATTACATTTTTACCTCTACCGATTTTTGAACTAGCCCCTAAGCCAACAACAAACGCGTTTCCAAAATCTCCTTAAATTTACGTAAAACCGCAATAATTTTTAGCAAATCCTCGCGCTTCGTTGCATCATAAGAGGTAGAAGTGCAGTAAGTACTTCCTTCCATCACTACAAAAGTCCAGATTTTCCCAATCACTTCGCAGCCATACAAAGGCATTTCTTTTGAATTTTCTGCTTGTCCAATTAAAAAAGCCTCTAATAATTGCGCCATAGGCTCACCTGTGGGGTTGAGTTGTGGTTTGTATTCTTGAAAATGAAAATAAGGGATTTCGATGATATTTTTGAATCCCTTAGCCACCATAAAATCAGACCTTACTGTTAATTTTGTTTGCCCAACGGTCGCACTTAATCTTTTTTCAAAAAGACCAACATAGCCCCTATTGTCTTTGTTCATTAGTCCGCCTAAGCGCAATACATTGCTAATGAAATACATCTTCAAATCTTCTTCCGCCCAAAAGGCAATATTTTCAAATCCATCTTGGTATGTATTTTCGAATAATGCTGTTTCGAAAGCGTCAAAAACAGGCTCATCTGTGGTAAGCCACTCCTGCATAGTAGGCGTTTGAACTCCTGCAATTTTTGTGAGTCGAAAGTGCAGCATCAGTTCCGCCTCTTTCCATTCTTTTACTTTTGGCATATTTTTATCGTTTTATTTTTGCTCAGATTTAGTTCGTTTTCTCATTTGCTTTTTCCTCAAAAGCCACCCTTGCGCGTTTCATCCATTCCTCCATTTCGGTTTGTACTTGGTCATGGAAATTTTTTACCATTTGCTCGTCTAAAGGCTCATTTTTATCCCAAAAAGGCGGGTAAATAGGCTCATGAATATAATGCGCCAACTTTATGGGGCGCGGAATAATCGTATCACCCAAGCCTTTGGCAATAGGCAGAGGGAATTTGAACCATTTATACACGAGTTTGGTAATTGGACTTTCTTTTACCTCATATAAATTGTCGGAATTGGGGCTTGCTGCCAAAATAACGGGCGTTTGGGTTTTGATAGAAAGTTTGGCAAAACCCATTCTATCGTCCCAAAGAATTTGGTATTTTTCTTTGGAAGAGCGAATTGCCTCGCGTGTTCCGCCTGGCGCAAGCAACAAAAGTTCATCATTCTCAAGAACTTGCTGTGCATTTTGATGATTTGCCTCATACACTCCCAATTTCTGCATCCACTCCGCCGTTTTCGTATTTTTATAGAAATTGCGGTCAGCTAATCCGCGAGGTAGGCGGTTTAGTTTTGAAAAAATAGCATAGCCCAACAACAAAATATCGTAAGTTGCTAGGCTATGATTGACCAATATCAAGGCGCGCCCATCTTGCGGAATCCGTTGAATGTGATAGGCTTTGTAGCGGTGATACTGCTTTAAAACCTCCGCAAAGGGAATCATTTTTTCCAATAATTCCCAGTCGGTTTGGTGCTGAATGGACGAAAATTTCATATATTTATCGTAAGGCAATTTTCAAGATTTCCAAATTTCTGCCGCCATTTCCAAAATATTTGAGTAGCATCTCATTATTTGTAACTTGTTCAGCTTGAGAAGGATAAAACTCATTTGACCATTGATAATTGTCTAACAATGCTTTGCGTTCCGTTACTTTTCCATCTAAATCTACCACATGATAATAAATGGAACGGTCTTGGCGGCGCGGATTGTAGTCATACATAATATAAATGCCCGATTCGCCTACTAAATTGGCAAAAGAAAGCATTTGTTTTACCTCGCCCGTTTGCGTTTTATCAATCATTTCCTGCCATTCTATTTTTCCTTCTGGGGAAATGGAAGTCAAAATAATTTCATCGTAATGATAAATATCGCGGGAGGTATAAATTCCGTAATAATCTCTGTATGATTGCGTTGTGATGTAAAAACGCTCTGCGGCTAACAACACTCCCCCATCAGAACGGAGAATAATTCCGTGGTCATTTGGGTCATTGTGCATATAAAAATTGGTGAGTTCTTTGCCCTTTTCGATTTGGCTATTGGTAAGGAATTTTGCCAAAAACGCTTCCGAAAAAAGCTGGGTAACATCGGTTTCTACCTCATCATTGGCATTAATTTTTTGAAAGATTGTCCCAATCACACGGTCAACGCCTTTATTAGAATAAAAACCTGCTACGTAAATATTTTCGTCTCTGTCAATGCGAAAGGCAAGGTTAGAAATAAATTTTAAGCCAGCTTCTATCGGAATCTCTGTGGCGGCAATTTCTCCTAATTTTTGCCTGAACATAATAAATTTGTAATCTTTTGGCGTTTTTACATTGCTTTGCTCATAAAATTTCCCCATCACAAAAAAAGTTCCTGCATTACTGATTTGCAAGTCAGTGATATTAAATTTGTCATCAGGATACTTAAATTTCAGCTCACCATTTTGATACAAACTCCCTGTTTCATCAAAAATATAATACAAAAGTTGCTCATTTTGTCGCCTATTTTCCAAGTTTTTATAAATTAATAACTTGCGTTTATTGGGCGACATTTTATAACCTAACATTACACGCTGCTCAATTTGATTAGGATAAACCGCCAACAATTCCTCACTTGCTAAGGTTTTGCCTGCTAAGTTAATTTTATAAAAATAGGTTTTAATGACCTTTTCTTTGGGGAAATATTCGGAGGCAAAAGCCAAGATATTTTCCCCAATCACCACCATAAATTCCACTTGTTTGCGTGGGTTGAGTTCGATAATTTCACGCACCCATTGGCGTTTAAAAGTAGAGTCGTATTTGGTTATCCCAATTAATCGGCTAGAATTGAGGCTCATTTGTCCCATCATCACCAAGCCGCCATCTAAGGGAGAATATTCGCAATAGTCAGGTTTAGGGTCACGGCTACCCAAACTTAATTTAGTTTCTACGTCTTGGGCGATGCTTAACCCATGTACGCATAGTGCTAATAAACAAAAAATGATTTTTTTCATTGTATTTCTCAGTATAAGTATTTTCGCAAAATGAAGCAATTCGAATAAAGTAATGTCTTAAATATCGCATTTTTTACCACAAAGTTTTTTTACAAGGTTTAGTATTATGCTGTAAAACGGGTGAATTTTCGTGAATTTTTTTATTTTTTAGCGTGGGACT
>JBJXHA010000754.1:0-7755 GCA_046160275.1 Bacteroidia bacterium
TGAGGTCATTCGCGTCTCTTGTCTCAATCCATTGATTATTGAACATTACCTTTTTACCTGTGTCTAAAATCACGACAATATCATAATCTCCTGTGGGGACATTCTCAAATACAATTTGTCCTGCTGCACTAGTTGTTCCTTTTGCATACACAGAATCAGGCTGCATAAAGGTAATTTCGGCATTTTCTATGCCCTTACCATCTAAGTCAAACAACATCACTGTGATCGGCTTGGGCAAAGAAGCAACTTCTGTTACTACCTCAAATTCGCCTTGCGCAAAGGCAAATTGCGCCAATGTAAATATTAAGAGGAAAATGCAATAATTTTTCATTTTAGATAGAAGAATAAATGATGAAGAATGATAAAAAATAAATAAATCTTAGAAGCATTTTAGAAACTTTTGAGCATGCTAAATAGTTTCATCTGATTGATAATCAGTATATAGCAACTATTTGGTTTTACTTGATGAGAATCTTTGGTGCTTATTTGGGCTAAAAATACGAAAAAATATTAAAATGAATAGGGTTTTCGAAAAAAAATTCCTAAGTTTAAACCGTTTTTCAACTAAATAGGCAAGTTATTTAGGGAAAGAATGTAAGAAAAACTAAGCAATTTGTTCATTTTTGGATTCAGTCGCTGTGTATGCAACCGTTTATTATCTCAAAACCAATTAAGTACAATCTTTGGAAACACCATTTTTCCTATCTTTATTCTCAACTTGAGCTTTGGATAAATAGTCAAGATTTTGGTAATCAATACTTTATGTCTATTCTGCCAACACTCGGTAATTCTCAAATGGATATGTATGTGGGGAAATTGAGTCCACAAGAAGTAGGGGAGGAGATTTGCGAGAAATTGCCATCTTCTTATGTAAAGGAGGAAAGCGTTTACTTGAAATGGTTGGCAGAAAATAACAACTACCAAAATATTCAACTTTCTGATGGCTCTGTTTGGACATTGCTGGCGGGAAACGAAACTGAAAGGCACATTCACATTCATCCTGCTCGCCACTCCGTTCACACCCTAAGAGTTGATGCTAATACACTAAAAACAACGGTTCTCGCATTAGTTGCTTCTAATATTGAACAAAAAAGCATAGATTTGGCGCAAGTTAATCAGCTTCGGGTTCAGCATCTCGGACTTTCTCCTATTAAAAAAATTTTGCCAAAAGAAGGAATCGGAAAATGGATACAATATTTTCAAGAATTCACTTTTTCTTAACGATTTCGCCTTTATTTATTCCATGAAATTTCACTATAAGTTATTTATTATGAGCGAAGTAAAATCACATCTATCTAACTATTATTATTGTATGACGAAGCGCAAAATTCTCACTTTTTTTACTATGTCATTTATCTTTCAATTGCCCAAAGCAATTAGTCTTTCTTTTATTTTGTTGGGATTGAGTTTTTCCTTGCTCGCTCAAACCCCTAACTTCACGGTTTCTCCTGCAACTTCGGGTTGCGCGCCTTTTGTTGCCACTTTTCAGCCTCAAGCTACTAATGCACAGAGTTATTCTTGGTATTTTGGTTCTTTAATGGGGAATAGTACTGTTAATAGTCCTACTCTTACCTTTACAACCGCAGGTACCTACAATGTAACGATGGTGGTAACTTATACCAATGGGTCGAAAGATACGGTGATAAAAAACAATTATATACAAGTCTATGCGCCTCCTGTCGCAAATTTTAGTGCAAGTGATAGTACGATTTGCGTGGGAGATTGTATTTCCTTTACAAGCACAAGTACCTCAAGCCCAGGCTGTGCATTGTCTTATACATGGGATACTGGAAATGGCTATTACCCTAATGCTGGGGCTACCATTCCCAACCAATGTTATGCACTAAGTAGCAACTATCCTGTTACTTTGGTGGTAACAGATTGCCATGGATGTTCGGATAATGAGGTGAAGTCTGGCTTTATTCAAGTTTCTCAAGCCTTAGATGCAACTTTTGCTTTTAATGCACCTGCTTCTTGTCAGCCCCCAGCTACGGTGAGTTTTGTAGGAAATGCGGTGGCAGGCGCGACCCATTCGTGGGTATTCGGAGATGGCACTTTTTCTCCAGGATATGCAGCTTCTAATACTGCAACCCATACTTATACGAATATTGGAAGTTATACCGTAACGCATTACATAAAAAGCATAAATGGTTGTATCTCTTCTTTTACTTATAATAACGCGGTTCAACTTTCCCAAGCACTTCCAACCATTACGCCTGCAAGCCCACAAGTTTGCCAAGATGCGTCTATCACTTTGCAATGGTCACCTGTTCCTAATAATACCATTTCTTGGAACTTTGGAGCTACTGCGACTCCTCAAACTTCTACTCAAAACAACCCCACCGTCAGTTTTGGAAATAGCGGTACAGTAAATGTCGTGGCAACGATGACAGACATAACTACGGGTTGTCAAAGCCAAAAAACAGTTGTGGTTACGGTGATGTCGAAACCTAACATTAATTTTTCTGCGAATGACCCCACGAATTGTACGGCTCCTTTTTCCCCCGCTTTTACTGCTACCGTTACAGGTTCTCCAAGTGTATCAAGTTATAGCTGGAATTTTGGTGATGCAGGAACGAGTACAGTACAAAACCCTACCCATACATATATGAATGAAGGAATTTATACCGTTTCGCTTACGGCAGTGGGTTCTAATGGTTGTACTACAACTTTAATAAAAAGCAGTTATATCACCGTTCAACGTCCTTCGGCTGATTTTAGTGCAGATACAACAGGAGGCTGTAACAATGCGCCCTTGAGTTCGGACTTTTCTTATTTGGGAACGCCCGTAGTAAGTTGGGCTTGGTCTTTTCCAGGCGCAAATCCTGTAAGCTCTACCGTACAAAATCCACAAAATATTACTTATACAGGGTCGGGTGGTTTTAATGTTACCTTAATTGTAACAGATGCCGATGGTTGTAAAGACACCCTAACGAAAGCAAACTTTATTAAATTAGGTTCTCTTCCAATTGTAAATTTTACGGCAAATCCTGATTCTGCTTGCTCATTAGCCCCTATTTCTTTTATCAACCAAAGTTTCCCTGCGGGTGCGGGCATTACCGCTTTGTGGAAGTTTGACGCGCCTAACAATAGCCCTTCAAGTAGTGGGTGGAATCCCACTTATACCTATTCTGATACAGGTGCATTCTCCATTACTTTGATTGTGAATAATAATGGCTGCAAGGATTCTTTGACAAAAACTGATTTTATTCATATTTTACCCCCTGTGGCGAAGTTTACCATCTCGCCTGCTAATAATTGCGACTCACTACCAACTACGGTACAAGTAAGCAATCAAACGATTGGAGGCGATACTTACAGTTGGGATTTTGGCGACCCTGCTTCGGGGGCTTTAAATACCTCTTCTTTGCCCAATCCTTCTCATGTTTATACTACACCTGGAACTTATAAAATTAAAGTTTGGGCAACGAATAACCTGACACAATGTACAGATACGATTTCTCGAATTTTTAGAAAATTACCCATTCATGCAGATTTTCTGTTGAATGGAACAATTGCTTGTTGGCAAACAGGATTTACACCCATTGTAACAAATTTGTCTGTTGCGGCAACTACCTTTTCTTGGGACTTTGGGAATGGGTTTCTGACTTCAGGAAATCCTCCTTCTTTTTCAACACCATTGCCTACTCCTTTGTATAATGCAATAGGGGATTATCTTATAACCATGACGGCAACGAATGTGGCAGGTTGTATGAAGCAAGATACGCAAACTGTACATATATATGGCCCCGTGGTAAATTTTAGCGCAACCAACGCGCAAGGTTGCCCACCGCTTATCACACAATTTTATGATAGTACCACTTCCATTTTGCCTATTGTGGCTTATAATTGGAATTTTGGAGCACCTGGTTGGGCTAGTAGTAGCCCTAACCCAACCTATACTTATAATTCAGTTGGTACTTTTGATGTTACTTTAGTTGTTTACGATGCCATAGGTTGTGGTACTGTTTATACAGATACTGCGCTTGTAACCACTAGTTTACCTACTGTTTCTTTTGGCATTAGCCCAGCTTCGGCAGCCGCAGGTTGTACAGGTAATCCTATACAGTTTTATAGTTCAGCTACGGGAACAGGTTTGTTTTATGTTTGGAATTTTGGAGATGGCCCTTCCCCTCCCAATAACAATGATTCTGTTACCCACATTTATACAACAAATGGAAGTTACAATGTGTCCCTTTCTGTTACAGATGTAAATGGCTGTACAGTTACGAATACGCTGAATAATATGGTTCAAATTGGAAATTTGACCACTAATTTTATTCCTAGCAATACAACAGACGATTGCCCTCCCTTTTTGGGCTATTTTACGCCACAAATCACTGCACCTTTTACGGCTGCTACCTACGAATGGTATTTTGGCGATGGCGGAGCTACTATTACCTCGACAAGTGCGCCGCCTGTAACGGCACAACATTTATATGTTCTGCCTGGAAATTATACGGTTACGATGATTACCAATTCCAACGGTTGTAAAGATACGGTAACAAAAACAAGCCTAATTAGCATTGCTGGACCTATCGCAACATACTCCCTTTCAGATAACGAAGGTTGTCCAGGAATCAATGTGCAGTTTAATATTACCTCCTCTGCAAATGTGCAGGATTATATGTGGTATTTGTATGGGCAGGATTCTACTTCTGTTCAAAACCCTACTTATACTTATTATAATCCAGGTACTTATACGCCGCTATTATATGTTACAGATAACAATGGTTGTCGAGTTCCTATTCCAATTTCGGATACTGTGATTGTTCATCAACCGCCTACTGCAAATTTCTTGGCAGATAGTTTATTGATTTGTGAAGGAAATACCGTAAATTTCACCAATACGAGTGCGCAAGGGGGAGGGACATTAAATGTTTGGGCGTGGAACTTTGGCGATGCAACCATAGGAAATGGCGCAAATCCACAACATCTCTATACAACCAATGGATTGATGGACGTAACAATGGTAGTAACTGATGTAAATGGCTGTAAAGATACTTTGGTGAAAAATGATTATATTAAAGTATTGGATAATGTTCCACCTGTTGCGCCTGAAATTCAGCATGTTTCTGTACTTTCGAAAACACAAGTGGAGATAGTTTTTCGAAAATATGATAATTTGATTGAGGACTTTAAGCAATACGTTGTGTATCGTCAACAAGGAGGAAATCCGCCTATTCTGGTAAAAAATACGACTTTCATAAACGATACTACTTTTATTGATGTGGTGCCTGATGCTGAACAAGAAAGTTATTGCTATTGGACACATCTTGTAAATCTATGCGAGTCAGTTTCTCCACCTTCTACCCAACATTGCACCATGCAGTTGTCGCTTACTTCCTTGAATGATGCACTAAAACTAGACTGGAGCGCTTATTCAGGTTGGAACGTGAAGGAGTATAAAATTTATCGTTGTTCTGATTACAATCAATCGCAAGCTACTTATCTTACTACAGTGGGCGGAAATGTAACGTCTTACACTGATTTTGATATGAATTGCAAAGACCCTGTGGCTTATCGTATTATGGCGGTAAAATTGAATGAAGAAACCACTTTGTCTTTGAGTGATACGGCACTTCTTGCCCCACAACATAATACAAATGTTACGGGTGTTCATACAGATTTGGTAACAATTACCAATAATAAAGTAGTGATAAGATGGAAAAAGCCGCAAATTGCGCAATTACAGCAGATTTCTGTCCTTCGTGCTGAGTTTGACCAAGGTTATGCCGTAATTGCACAATTACAACCCGCAACTCAAACCGAGTATGTTGATGCAACTGCTCAATTCAGACAAAAACGCTACAAATATCGTGTCATTTTCTCTGATAGTTGTGGAGGCATTACTTCACCGGGAAGAATGGGTACGAATATCCTCTTGAGGGCAGAGGCTTTGGGCAATAGTACTACGCTTTCTTGGACTCCTTATTTGGATTGGGATAATGGGGTAAAAACTTACGATGTCGAAGTTTTTGACCCTTCTGTGCAGTCTTTTCGCTCAGTTGGAACTACAACAGATACTATTTACACAGATCAATACATTTATGGCGGATTGACAAATCTTTGCTATCGCGTAAAGGCAAAAGAGCAAGACGGTAATAACCTAGCAAGCCTTTCAAATGAAGCTTGTGTGAGTGTGCAGCCGCGTATTGATGTGCCAAATGCCTTTTCTCCAAATGGTGATGGCATTAATGACGAGTTTTTTGTCAATGTATCTATGGTTGTGGGTTTTAATATGGAAATTTATGACCGTTGGGGGGTAAAAGTATTTGAAACGCCTATCCCTTCGCAAAAATGGGACGGAACTTATCGCGGGAAAGACGTACCCGAAGGCGTTTACACGATTTTGATACGATATAGTGCTTCATTTGGGCAAAATGAAATCATTAAATCGCAAATTTCACTTTTTAGGTAAAATGAATTGTATTTAGGGAAAAATGTTTTTTTCCCCTAGTATTAACATCTATAAAATAACAGAAAGGTTTTTGCGTTTCGCCAAAAAAGGAGGAAGATGAAACCTTACTGTTTTTAGGATAATTTTAAATTAATCATCTCAAATGAAAAAAAATGGGTTAATTCTCGGTTTATTGTGCCTAAGTATTGCCTGGGTGGGTTGCACAAAGACCGAATCAAGAGGAAAACTTAGTTTAGATGCGGCATCAAAAGCATGGATCCCTGCCGATGCTGACAAAACAATTGTGTATCAAGATTCTATGGACGCAGGAAATACACGTAGCTTTGTATTTGGCGCAAACGAACTTATCAATGAATTACAAGATGTAGGTTGTGAGCGTTCTTTTTTGAAAACAACTTGTTATAATTATGAGGTAGAAGCGGCTCGCCTGCAATCTTTCACAGATTCTCTTGTAATAACCTACGCTGTGATAAAGTCGGGCGATTTAGATAGCCCAGACCAATTATATGATGTTTATACTGCAGATATTGTTGATTATAATCAGGATGTAGCAGCACAGTTAGGGACAGTGGTAAAAGGAGGAAATTTTACCCCTGATAGCTTAGGTTATACCGAAATTCCTTCACTTACCATGCAAGGGGTTACTCATCAAAATGTATTGATGCGTAAAGATACGCTTTCCAATATGACTTTGTATGTTACCAAAGAAAAAGGAATTGTTGCTTATCAAAAAAGTGGTAGGACGTTTGTAAGACAATAAAGGGAGTGAATAAGTAATGGATAATTAATAATTGACAATGAAAAATGATGTTAGTTCGTTTATTATCAATGCTTTAAGTGAAATATTAGCATAAACTAATTCTTAGTGAGTACTTAATAATAAATAGTCGTTGTTAGTCATGTATTTGAAATTATTTTCTTCGTTTTTACTCACTCATGCTTATTAATAAAAGAAGCCTTCGTTCAAAACGAAGGCTTCTTTTTAGATATTATTTATATAATCATTAATGACCTACTGCAGGTTGTGGCATTTGTTGAACAGGAACGCTAGCAGGTTCGCTCGCAGGAGCTACTTGCGGAGCCATTCCATTCTTTTTCAATACTACTGCTACTACTTTGTCAGAACTTGCGTTGATGTGTTTTAGGAAAGGAGATGCCCAAAATCCCATCACAAACATTAAGATAATCAAAGGCATCAAAATCGCTACTTCTGAACGAGATAAATCCACCAATTTGCGGTTTTCTTCTTTATCTAAAGTACCAAACATCATTCTACGGAATGCCCATAACAAATAAACGGCTGCTACGATTACGCCTGTTGCTGCTAAAAATCC
>JBJXHA010000755.1:0-3372 GCA_046160275.1 Bacteroidia bacterium
GCCACTTAGTCCAAAAGCAGCAAACACTTTGGGAACAAGCACTTGGGTTCGTACTGAAGGCTTATTTCAGCCCAAACAAGAAAATAAAATTAAGTTAGATGGCGTTCATTTGGGCTTATATTCTTCGGGATTTTTGAGTGTTGCGGAGTTAAAAGATACAGGATTGATTGGCGGGGCATTCGGATTGCGTTCTGAAATTGAGGTGGGAAAATGGTCGCTTGTGAATGGAATCATTTGGGGGCAAAAAAATATTCAGACTTTTTATTATAAATATTCGCCCCGTTTGGGGGATTTTTATCAGCATAAATTAATCGGGGCAACGCGAGAATTGGGCTTTGCGGTCAATGCAAAATATCGCCAACCTTTAGGCAAAAAATGGTCGGTTTATTCGCAGTTTGGGATTATGCCTTTTATTTCTTTGCGAGAAGATTATGCACATTTTGACCCCACAACCATTGAAAACTATGCTGTTCGCCAAGATTTCTCAAAAATGACTCCTGCCGTTCAGACGCATCAGTTTAGAACTTATTGGGGCTATGCACAGTTGATGCCGGGCGTTCAATATCGGTATAAAAACTTAACTTTTTATGCTGAGCCGTTCTTTCAGTGGAGTTTAGAAAAGTTGAGTACAGAACAAAAACGCATACATTCTTATGGAATTGGCGGTGGCCTGATGTATCGCTTAAAATAGAAATGTAAGAAAAAGAGAAAAAAGTTTGGTGGTAATAAAAAACTTTCCTACTTTTGCACTCCGAAATTTAATAGTAATTATTAACCGTTTGTATAACAATGGCAAAGAAAAGTAAACAAGCCCGCGTGCAAGTGATATTAGAATGTACTGAACATAAAACTTCAGGAATGGCTGGCACTTCTCGTTACATTACGACCAAAAATCGTAAAAACACCTCTGCTCGTTTGGAATTGAAAAAATACAATCCCATTTTGAGAAAATGTACTGTTCACAAAGAAATCAAGTAGTTGAGAGCAGTTTTTTTAGAGTTCGGAACTTTTTCAAAAGTTCCGAACTCTAAAAGTTCCTATTTTATTTATTCTCCATTTTTCATTCATTCTTTATTAATTAATAGTCATGGCAAAGAAGGTAGTTGCAACGTTTAAAGCGAAAGTGAAAGTAAATTATACAAAAGTGATTCGCGCTGTGAAAACAGAAAGAGGCACTTATTCTTTCAAAGAAGAAATTATGCAAACTGAAAATGTAAAAGACTTTTTGAAAGAAAACGGACACTAATTTTTTTCAAACAGTATATAAAAAGTTGGCTCACTTTTAGGAAGTGAGCCAACTTTTTATGTAGTCCTTATTTTATTTTACCCATTTTAACTCATACATTTCCTTCCCTACCACAACCGTTGTGCGCACAATGCCTCGTTTGCGTTTCACTTTCAGTTCATCCTTTTTAATTTTTATCACCTTCATTTTTTTGACAATAGCATCGGCAGACTTTTCGTAAATCGTGGCAGTTTGCTCGCGGGTAATTAAAGAAAAATGATTCAAGGCGATTGTACGCTCTATCACATTTCCCATCGCACTTTTGTCATCTTGTAGCAACTCTAACACTTTTTGTGCATCAGGCACGCCATAACCCACATAATTATTAGGGCAGGGATAAAAAGAACCTGCTTTTTGCAAAATTTCTTTTACCTTTTGAGGGCTAAGCGTAGAATCCACTTGCAACATACACGCAATTAAACCCGTAATGGCAGGCGCAGCAAAGGAAGTCCCTAATTCAGAATGTGCCGAAATCTCTGGTTTTAAATAGGTTAACTGCGTAGGACCGATGCTACTGTACGAGGCTTTACTCATCAAAGAGGTAGGTACTTCTTCCCCTTTTGCCATCATCAGGATAGAATTAAGGAGTTTATGATTCCCCACAGCACCCACCGAAATCACGTCTTTTGCATCGGCAGGAGTAGAAATGACACGCCATTTTTTATCTCCGCCCTCATTTCCTGCGGCAACTACGATAATCATGCCTTTTTCTGCATATTTTTGGCACGCTCTTACCGCAATTGAGGTTTTTCCGTCCATTTGTGCAGGCTTATAATTTTCCTTTTTATCCGCATGGTCAAGCGCATAACCTAGCGAAATATTAACCAAACGTACGCCTTTTTGATACATTTCGGCTAAGGCTTGCTCCAAAAACTCCTCTTCTTTCCAATAATCTTTGTCAGGAAATTCGGTTCTTGCCAAATAAAATGAAACATCAGGCGCGATGCCTTTCTGTACGCCATCAACTCCGCCGATATACTCCATCACTTCTCTGCCATGCGTTTCTTTGTTGAGGTAATAAAAATTTACAATTTTTTCCTCTACAAAATCATGCGCTTGCTTTACACGTCCTTCTTCATAAAATTTTGCCAATTTTTTAGACGAATCTGCATTAAAAAAGCCCGCATCAATGACCCCCACTTTTACCCCTTTGCCCGTCAAACCCGCTTCCTTCATCACCCCTGCGTTCAAACCACGCAAAGGCTGCATGAGGGTTTGAGCAAAAAGCGAAAACGGTACGAAAAAGGCAATTAATAACCCTAGAAACCTTCTATTTTGTTGCATCTTGTTTGAATTTAGTAATAATAATCAGTGCAAAAATACGGAAAAAGCATGGGGAGGCAAAGGCGAGCATATTTTTTATTTTGTTGTTTGCAACGGATTTCTCAGAAAAAAAGTAATTTCATTCACTTCCCAACGCCATACGTCCCAAAAATTAGCCATATTGTCCTAAAAATTAGGTTTTTATCCTAAACTTTATGATTTTTGGGCTTAACTTGCTCTCTTACAGTATTCCATTAAAACAGCTATTTTATGAAGGCTTTACTATTTTCCATCTTGGTGATGGTTGGAACTGCCCCACTTTGGGCGCAAACAGAAACGCTCACTGATGAGCTAAGAAATGAACTTCTTTTGAGCCTCGAAGAAGAGGACACAGAGGAAGAGGTTTATCAAGAAAGTGCGGGTTTATTGGTGAAAAATGAGGGAGAAAATTCCTCCAGAGCCCATAAATTGCGGCAACTTTTCAAACAAATTGATGTTCCTGAACAAACATTTACCTTTCAAAATCCAAAAAAAGGCGGAAGTTTTTCAGGAAAAAAAGGCTATACCGTTAGTTTCCCTCCGAATGCATTTACAGACTTCGAAGGAAACCCTGTAAACGAGCCTGTAAAGGTTACGTTGAAGGAATATGACGATATAAGCGAAATGCTTTCGGGCAACCTGAATACCCACGCAGAAAACGGCACATTATTGGAAACGGGCGGCATGATTTATTTGAATGTGGAAACAAAAAAGGGAAAAAAGCTAAAATTGGCGAAAGGCAAAGCAGCCAGTTTACAAATTGTGGGGAAAGGGAGTAATTTACC
>JBJXHA010000756.1:0-6185 GCA_046160275.1 Bacteroidia bacterium
GGTGTATTTTTCCAAGAATCAAAAACTTGCTTGATTTTTGGGCTAGAATTAGCGATGTGTGAAGCGAGCGAGTTGGCATAATAGCGGCTAAAAACTTGCTCCGTACATTCATGCGGATATTCCATCAAATAAGGCAGAGATTGTACCGCATACCAATCAGGATTAGAGGTGAACTCTAAGCTGAAATTTTGATGTTTGAGTGTGGTTGAGTTACCAGAATTAAGTAAATTATTGAAATTGAAGGTTTTACTTTTTCCTGCATGAACCCACAAAGGCATGGTTTCGGTTACAAGCATACGATTAGGAATGACAGGCAAGGCGTTTTCTTCGCCATCTCCTATATTTTCCGATTCTGCTACCATTTGATAAATCACAGCTTGCACAGTTTCAGGAATTTCAATATCCCAAGTAATTGCCTGAGATTGTCCTTTTTCCATGAAAAACTTTTGCTGCCAGTTGTAATTTTTGAAATCTTGCGTAAGGTCTTTTCCCGTTATCGCATCTGTCAATTTCAATTCAATTACCCCAGCTCTTGATTTTTCAGAAAGGTTTACCACTTTACAGCCCAAAGCCAATTTATCTCCTACACGCAAGAAGCGAGGCGTGTTTGGCATCACCATCAATTCTTTTTGCGTTACCGTAAAATCATTCAACTGCCCAATTTGCAAATCTTGGGTATGTGCCAAGCCCAAAAACTTCCATTTTGTCAAGGCTTCGGGCATGGTAAAGGAGAACGTTACTTCCCCATTTTCATTGGTCATTAGCGTTGGGAAAAAGAAAGCCGTTTCTTGCAAATTTTTGCGCACTTGCACCTCTTTTTTCCCTGCCTTGGGCTTTTCTACGGTTTTATCGCCTAGCGTTTCTTCCGCTTCAGGCTCTGCTGCACTATCAGCCGCCACTTTATCTCGCTCTCCACCATGGTCTTTTGCTGCGGATTTTGTCATTAGGGGAACTGGGCTAGAAGGAGGTGGTGGTGAACTTGCTCCATCAGCATCAAAGGAAGCATTTGCACTTTCCTTCATTTTCGTCATACGAGGTCTTCCAGGTCTTCCTCCAAAAACTCCTCCTTCACCAAAATGAAATCCAAATTCATTCAACCTATCAAAAGAAATATACTTCGCTTTTGAGTCAAATCTGTTCCAATCTTTTTCAAACAAAGACCCCGTAGCGTAAGAAAAATGTTGCCCTGCTTCAAAATAATGATTGCTATAACGAGTCGGATGCACATTGAAAGAGAAGGAATTCGCGCGAAACTCATCTAAAGAAGCATCATACATGGTAGCCAACATTTCTGCTGCCACTTTTTCGCCTTTGGGTCCCGAAATTTTCACACGCCATTCTTCTTTTGCGCCCGGCAACAATTTATTACGGAAAGTCATCCATTCTACTTTCAGCTCTTTATTTGTACAAGGAACGTCTAATGCATAAGTATTATTCCAAAACTCATTATGACAAATCGTTGCAGCCATAATGCTCAACCCACCACGATATTCTTCTTTGATAGGAATAGAGAGCGTTTTTCGCTCGCCTTTTGTCAAGGTAAGCATTTGTTGTTCCAGCACTTTGTCGCCCATCATCAAGCGATAATTGACATATACATTTGCTTCCGAAGTAAGGAAGGAGAGCGACGCATTTTCACCCGGCTCAAAAGTGGATTTATTCAAAGAAGCCTCGATTACGGCAGGAATAACGGGCGTGTTGGCATTTTCGCTTTTCACAATAAAATATTCTATCACCTTAATTTCATTGCCCGATTTGTCTTGGGTTAACAATTCTGCTACATATCTCCCAGCTTTTGTTCCTTTCAATTTTGCCAACTCATATTTTTTTGCCTTTTCTGTATCAAAAGAAAGTGCGAAAACTTCCTCTGCCTTTTTCCATGAACGAAAATCATTTTCATCTTTCCACACATCATTTGGAAAAGCTTGACGATATTCACTTTCGGTAAAGAGGGAGGCATCGGTTCTTTCCCACCTGCGATTTCTAAACACTTGGGTAGGCTGAGTTAGGCGATGAATGCTTACTTTTCCTTTTGCTGCTTCAAAAGTGCCATTCAAATTATTGGTAGAAATGCTGAGCGAATCTTTTTCTATTTTACTAGAAATGAGGGTGCTAGGAATAGATAAGCCTGCTCTTAAACTAATATAACCCAAGCTAACATTTTGCGTTGCAGCGTGTGTTTCCCCTGTAATGTCGACTACATCGGCATAAACGGTGTAAGAAAATTCAGGTTTGTCTGCTTTGGCAATGGTAACATCTGGAACGGCAGTAAAATCAATCGTAAAAGCACCATCTGCATCGGTTTTGGTCGTGCCATTTGCAATTTCTACTTCAGGCGAATATGGTTGCGGCTGCCACCAACGATAGCAATACCAATAAGGATAATTTACATTGCGCACCACACGATATTTTACCGTAGCTCCGTCAATCGCGTTTCCAGCATAACCCATGGCTTTACCCACCGTTGAAACTTTCTCATTTAACTCAAAAGCCCCTTTCAAATCGTTAAATGTTACCTCAAATTTCGGGCGTTTGTATTCTTCCACATTAAAAGAAGCACTTCCATTTTCGCCTTCAATTGTCATATTTCCTGTTAAACCCGTAGCAGGTGCAGTAAAAGTGCCTGAAACCGTTCCATATTCATTGGTTTTGAGAGATAATCTTGCTACTTCTTGGTAATTTACATCTCTAAAAATCAAGTCAGTTGCATGATTTGCCAAAATTTTCACCTTTTCGCCTTCTTTTTGAAGCATAATCGCCTTAAAATAAATCGTTTGTCCAGGGCGATACATTTGGCGGTCGGTAAAAAGATGGGTTTCATTTGTAACTTGAACAGGATTTTCTCCGTAACCATAACTATAAATACCGGGCGTAGTATAAATTTCCTGTCCGCGTTTTACCTCAAAATACGCATTATAAGAGTTATTCGCAGGGCGAGTAAAAGAAATTTGCCCGTTTTTATCCGTGCGATACGTGTTGCCTTTTTCCGTTTTACCTTTTTGATAATTATAGACAAATTCGGTAACTTCTACGTCAACAAGCTGTTGTCCACTTTCTCTATCGGTAAAGAAAATTTCCGTTTCGCTGTTTTTGCGCAGTTGATAAAAAGCAACCGAAGCCACTTGAAAATGAGTTGCATTTATGGCAGCATTATCCGTAGAAAATTTTGCATTATCAGAAACCAAAACATAATAAACTCCCACAGCAAGTTCTGAAACCTTTGCTTCTACACTATGTGTTTGGTAATCTTTTTCCAAATTAGGCAAATTGTATTCCCATGACTTTAACGCCGTTTCATTTGCTAGAATTCTCCCTCGCTCATTGCCGTATTTATTCTCCAATTTTTTCTCCAGTTCTTTGGTCGCAGCAATTACCCGCAAATAGATTTTCCCTACATTTCGGTAACTGATGCGTGCGCGAAGTGGCTTATTAGGCACATTTACATCTTCGACTTTTACATCTAGGCTTTTTGTCAGAATTTGGTTGCGAATGTCGCTACAACGCCCAGAACCTTTTGCATTGGGATATTTTTGAAGCATCGCATCACAAATTTGCATGGCTTTTACCTTATCAAAACGATGCGCATCGCCTACTTTTGCATCATAACTATCTCCTGTTGAGTTATATTCTTGCGCAATCACCGCGTTCACATCTGCCACAACTTCATTCCCTTCATATTGCTTTGCCAATTTTTCTAAGGTTTCCAGATACGCAGCATTTTTATTTGTACCTGCATTTGCCACTACGCGCTCTTTTGCCCATGTCAACCGCGACAAATCTGCTTCCATCAAAGCAGGTAAGTTGTTGTTTTTCAGGTGAAAACCCAAAAGTTGTTGATAAATTTGGCTGGTGCGCAAATCCCTCGACAAATTGTCTTTTTCGTCAAATGTTAGTGCGGCAAATTCTGCCGCAGGTGCGAAACCTTGTGTTATCGGCAAAGTAAACGCATCGGCGGGGCGAGCAATGTCATATTCCGTAGATTGAAAAAACTCCAACGCACGATGCGCCAACACATCATACAAAGTTGGGCGATATTTGGGCGATTCAGAATTTTTTTCTCTTTGTAAAATGTCGAGATAATTGCTCACATTTTCTTTTTGCAAGCCTTCCCTTTGGTTCAAAGAAGCCAAAAATAAGGTTTGAATCTGCTCCATAAAAGACTGTGCGTCCCATGTTTTGTAATCTAGGTTTTTGCCATCACCTTCTACTTTGGTGCGGTTCATAATTTCCCAGCGATGTTGATTGTAATACTGCCAATACATCGAAGCCTGAACAGATTGCAAAATGTTCTTGTTGGGAATTTTCGCGTTTTCAATTTCTTTTTGAATGAATAACATTTGCAAAGAATCTGAATTTTCTTCCACGACTTGTTTATACTTCATAATATGAAGTATCGCTTTTACTTGTTGATTGCCATTGTTTTCGGCTTTCGCTTTGGTCAGAATTTCTTCCGCCACCTTCAAGGCATCTTTTGTCATGCCTTTTTGTTCTAAACTTTCAATTTTTTTCCACATTTCGTCATACTCGTTTTGGGTGATAAAAACCGTTTGAACCTTTTGCGGAGGTTCAGGCGTTTGCGGCTCACTTGTCCACAAAGCCGTAAAAAAAGCAAAAAATGCCGTTAAAGATGCTATAATTTTCATGATATTTTATGTTAAGTACTTTATCAAAGGTATTAAGGTTTTTAAATCATTATAAGTATCTGATAATCAATAATTTTAATAATTATCCATTCTCCATTATTAATTATCCATTACTTAGAACCAAATCTTTTACCGTTCTGCAAGATAACTAATTTCTCTTATTTGTCGTAGGAAGATGTGGAAAACTTCTTTTTTTCATATTACTTTGCAAAAAAAATCTATTATTTTACAAAATGGACACACAACTTATTGCTTCATTTCGATTAGTACAAGAAGAAATGCCTAAAACAGCCAAACAAGTAGCGAAAAGGCGCTTATTTTTTGTGGTATTTGTATTACTTGCTGCTATTAGTATCTTTAGTATGTTTGTTTTCCAAGAGATTATCAGTTGTTTTGTATGGCTTGTTAGTTATATTATCATTTTATATTGGGGCGAAGAAAAACCACACTATTACGGGGCGGCTTCTCTTGATTTTTTTCAAGATAAAATGGAGGTAAAAAAGTTTATTGCTTATGATAAAAGCGAAAACTTACCCCCTAGTGTTCATCATGTATTTCTTTACGAGGAGATGCAGGACATTATATTACGCTATATCCAGCCCAGTGAGCGCAGCATAGGTAAAGAGCATACCATTTTTAAGTTTAGTATAAGTGTTGCAGGAAAGATTTCGCGGTATGAGATTGTGCTGGAGGAAGGTGCTGAAGCGGAAGAAATAGCCGTAGCCGAGATGCAAAAGGTATTACTTCATTTGAGAGAAATTCCCGATTTAAAAGTGCTAGAACTCAACTCAAAAGGGGAAAATCTTCATCTTTTAACTTCAACCACTCAAGGCGAAATCCCACAAAAACACCTCGATTTGATTGATGAAATTGGAGAAAGGGAAGAGTAAAGTTACCTAATCATTGTCAATTTGCGCTATGGCTTTTCCTCGTTATGGTTCGATAGAAATAACATGATAGAAAAATAAAATAATTGGTCAAAGCAGAGGTAAAGTCGTATATTTGCGTTATAAATAACAAATAAGAATCATGGCAAAATATATCAATCCCTATACAGATTTTGGTTTTAAGAAACTCTTTGGTGAAGAGGGAAATAAGAGTTTGTTAGTTGATTTTCTCAATCAATTACTCCCTCCCCGAGGACTTAACTTTTCTTAATGTCGAGAACGTTCCTGATACCAGTGAGCAGCGCGAAGAATATGAAAAAAGCCGATTGAGTTATATTGGGATAAAACAAGTTACTGAAACAGCAGAGAAAGATGGAGTGCAAAAAGGGAAAGAGGAAAGAAATCTTGAAATTGCTAAATCAATGAAAAAGGAAGGATTTGAGAATCAAATAATAATGAAATTAACGGGCTTAACTTTAACTGAAGTTGAAAACTTATAAAACAACTCACCAAGAATGCTTCTAATGTCGTTTTAAGGCGAGTTAGCTTATTTTTCTGTCTTTATTTGAAAGAAAAGCCATTAGGCAAAAATCAACCGCCGCCGCTTGTGTCCTCACAAGCGGCGGTTTGTAAAGACTTCCCAAGTTTTTGAAAC
>JBJXHA010000757.1:0-5999 GCA_046160275.1 Bacteroidia bacterium
AGGTGGTCGGAAGTGTTACAACACATTCAACAACTTGCGCAACAGTTGGGTATAAATCCCGATTTTGCACAGAAGTTGTTTGAACTCATGCACTTGGAGTCGTTGGAGATACAGGGCGAGTAGGAATAAGACTCCTGCGTTTCCAAAAATCAGCTTCTTGCCAGCGTTTTTCAAGGCTGTACCATTGGCTTAGGTGATTTTGATAGGCATGAAAAATAGAAAAAAGACTTTGCTCATACTCGCTAAAATCTACAATTTGCCCTTGCAAATAACGATAACAACTTTCGGCTGCTGCCAAGCCTGTGTAAAGTGCGTTAAAAATACCTTGTGAAGAAAGTGGGTCAAAACTGAGGGCGGCATCGCCTACGGTTAGCCATTTTTCTCCCACAAAAGGTTGAGTAATAGCGGAATGGGCGGCAGTTGTTCCATAATGTAAAGTATTAGGGTTTGCACGAAAAGCAACTAAGGAAACGCGCTTTTCTAGGTCTTGATTAGCGTGAATGGCGGCAAGTAATTTTTCGGGAGTGCGTAGCATTTCTACTGCTGTATTGTCGCTATCTGTATGAAAAGAAAGAATCCGCTTGCCATTAGGCGTTGGGGCTGTGTACCACCAACCGGCTTCATCTGCTTGAATATAACTCAACCCTTGTAAGGATTTTTGCACCTCATCAGTCCCTAAAAACCAGCCACATACGAGTTTGTCTAAGTCTTTTCTTTCGCCTCCTAAGCGTTTTGCAAGATGAGGATTTCTACCGCTTGCATCTATCAATACATCAGCTTCTACGGTAATATTTTCTTTTTCTCTTGCTAAATGTAGCCTCCATCTGCCATTTGCTAACTGTTCTACGCCTTTTAATTGGGTAGTATTTAGAAAAAGGCTACCCCTTTGTACGGCTTTTTGTTGTAACCAAAGTTCAAATTTTTGCCTGTCCAAATGCCAGCCATGTCCCGAAGGGTCGCGTAAAAAATCTGTTTCCTGCCAATCATTTCCTCCCCAATGCGATTGATTTCCATAATTTGGGAGATGTTGTTGTTGACAAAATTCTTCCCATAAGCCCATGTCTTTCAATAGGTTGTTTGCCGCAGGGGGCAAAGATTCGCCTGCGCGTGGTTGTGGGCTTGTGTTTCTGTCAATCATGATTACGCGACAAAAACCTGCAAGATTAAGGGCGGCTGTGCAACCTGCAATTCCCGCACCCAAGATAAAAATATTTGTTTGGATTGTGTTCATGATGTAGATGAAAACCTTTCGAGGGCTTGCCGCCGCTCGAAAGGTAAAAATAAGTAACAGTCAACAATTAACAGTAATCAGTAAACAGGTAATATATTGATTGTTATTGTTTTTATTCAAAATATTAATAAGTTATAATCATTATCCATTCTCCATTATTAATTATCAATTACTTAACGGAAACGCCTTACTTTTTCGATTTGGCTTAAATCAAAAGTTTCCTCCTCCTCTTCTCCTAGTTCGATGGCATCATTGGCAGTCATTTCTCTGCTAACCATTAATTTAGCCTTCTTAGTGAAAGATTTATAATTCACATCACTTACTTCCATTTTTGCAGGAAAATTGGGGTCATTAGGCAAACCTTCCTGCACTTCTACGATGCCCATTTTCTCAAAATGCTCAATCATAAATTTAAGCTGACCTGGATAATCTTTGGGATGACCTAGCGTTTGAAACCAATCAGCACGTTTTGCAAATGCTTGTAAGCGTTCACCTAAACTAAGGTTTGTGTCCATTACCGTTTGGTAATTATCAGGCGACATCACTTGATTAGGAACGCGAGCGGGCCAGAAAGTGGGCAAATAAGGGTCATATTTTTTATCATAACCTGAGCGACAACTTGCCGTATCTGTTTGCCAAGGAACTGCCATCCATCTTGTAATTCCGCCGGGTACTTGCCCAATCAATAAGGGACCTTGCGGCAATTGTATGGTTTTAGGGGTAAGTACAGGTCCATAATCAGGCTCAACCCAATTTCTAGGCGCGTGTTTTAGGCGAAAAGGAGCCATATACATTCCTGCGGTTCGCATGGGCCAAGTCATTTCGCAACCTGGGTGAAAAGCATCTGCTAAACAAAACTCCATCGCGGCTTTGGTAAGCATATCGGCTTGCTGCTCAGGAGGAAATTGCTCAATTTCGCGGGGCGGCTCGTAATTTGGGTCAAAATCTGCCATAAAATCTCCTTTTGCCCATTGTTGCAAAAAGCCTAACTGCGTATCTGTAAGAGCTGCATTTTGGCGGGGTGTTTGGGCTGCTGGCACATTCATCGCATCTCCGTAGAGCCAAGGATAAGGACTAGGTGCCCACGAATCGCGCTCAAATACACGGAATTGATTAGCAAGCACTTGGCGCATGGCTTGATAAGTTTCGCTGTTGTCTGCAAGTTTTTTTATCCATTCCAAACTATTCAAATCAAAAGTTCCACCAAAACCAAAAGCCGCCGCAAATCCTGCATTTACCCATTGTAAACCCGCCATTCGCTCAAAAATGGGCAAAATATCCTCTCTGAAAGAAGGTTGCTTTGGTTTAGATAACATTCCTGCTTGTATTGCTACATCTCGCATCAAATCCCACATGGTACGAACTGATTTTTGTTGTGGTGCGTAATTCGGAGGCGCAACAATCACCCAAGCAGGTAAAACATCTAAGGTCGTATTATTATATTCAACTGTTGCTGTAACAGAACCATCTGAAGTATCGTCATGCCATTTTTCGTTATTGGCAAAAGTCGTAGCCGCGCTTCCATCATAAGAAGCAGAATTTCCACGCCCTCCCAACACGAGGAGTCGCCCCTCTCCATCTGTTTTTAATTCTCCTAAATACACTTCTTTTTCAACAAAACACCCTGTTAATGCGGCACTTTTTGCATTTTCTCCCGAAATGCTCGCCATTCCTGCATCAATAATTAGCGGCGTTCTGTCTTCAAAGATGTCGTTTCTCAAAATACTTGCATCAGCATCGGCAGCTTCGGGAATATCTAATGCCAACTGAAATTGATACCAAGCAGATTTTTTATTTGCAAGATGCACATTCCACGTAATCTTGGCTTCTTTTAAAGTTAGCTCTCGCACAGGATTTCCTTGCGCATCTAAGCCATAAATACGAAAACAGGCTGCTTCCCGCTTGATTGCCCCTGTCGCATCTCTATAAAACCCTGGTTCTTTGGCTAAGGGATTCGGCACTTCGGGACCGATATAATACTCATCTTGACTGTTCCCAATGCGACACACGCCAATCGGAGGATAAATTGCCGCGCTCACAATTTCGCTTGACGGTTGAGGGTCGGGAGATGTGTTACTTTTCTTTTCCTTTTCAGGCTTGGGATTCCCTTTGACAACTTTAGGTTTGTTTTTGTCCACTTGCATAATTTGAGAATTGAATAGTTCTTACTCGTATGGCTTTTCAGAATGTCGCCCCGTTGATTTAGGTGGTTTCTGGTCTCCACCGTGTTTGTTAGTGTGAGGGTTTGGTTTTTTAGGTTGGGCAAAGGTAATAGTTAATGGAATAGGTAGGGGAAAAAAGTACGTAAATGTTCGTTTTTTGGTTGTGAGAGGGCATTTTTTTGTTGTAAGCAGCAAAAAACAACCGTAGGTAGCAAAAGTAACTTCTTCCCATGCAGCATTGCTTGCTTTTATTTCGTTTACTATCAATATATTTACGCTTTTATGAAAAAAATGATACTTTTACTTGCGATAAGTGTAGCGGTATTGGGTGGCTGTAAGAAACCTATCCCCGAATTTTATTTCTCTGAGGAGTTTAAAGCCTACACACAGTTTCAGGTAGGTTCTTACTGGGTATTTCGAGATTCTATTTCAGGAGAAATAGATACAGTTAAATGGAAAGAATCTCAAACACATTTTTGGCTTTACCAGCCTTGGGCTGAGGAACTACCAAGTTGTGGGTACGATAAAATAAAATCAGAGTTTCTTTCTAATACACTTTCAAATTTTTGGTTTATCTCAGCAGCCACTTGCGAGGGGTATCAACTATATGAGAATCAAGGGATTCCTGTCTTTTTTATTAATAACCCTGACTATGCAGATAAGGCATCACAAGTGGGAGATGTAGGGTATTCTTTGCAAAAAACGACCTATATCAATTATTTCGATTCCTTAAAGATAAAAGATAAGTCATTTCAGGAGGTTAGAACATTCTTAATAGACGGGAGTAGATTTGATGAAATTAACCTAAAATATTATTGGGCAAAAAATGTGGGCTTAATCAAGTTTATGCAAAAAGACAGCAGTGTGTGGGAGTTAATCAATTACAAGGTAAGCCAATGATACGAAACAAGTAACGCTAAGGTTATAACTTATTATTCCCCTGTTTGGTGAGGACAGGAGGGACACCAAACAGGGAATGGGAGATTTAACAAGTTTAATAATAACAGTAATAGAGCAAATGATAACTATTTATCTAATAAGGCAAAAAAAGAACAATAGGAGCATGAGTTTTGCGATCTATTTACTATTTTTTCTAGCGATTACTTTCTCAAACGACCAATATGCGCAGGTAAAAACTGCCTCAATTTGGTTCAAAGATGAGTTAGTAAAAGATACTGCGGCTTTTGAGTTTCTAAGAACAGCTCATAATGCAGCATTGGGGAGCGGAAATTTATATGGAATAACGATTGTTATTCCTGACCATGACGTATTGGATTTTGTTTCACATAACTATCAAAGATATGATTATACCTTTGATAGTTTTGAGCATTTTGCATTAGCAGTCAGAGAGTTGCAGAATTTGACAAGAATTAATATAGCATTTGAGGATAGCAATGCGTTTTGCCGTATTTTACAATTATTCAATGATAGGGAAAAGTTAGATTATGTTGGAATAGATGCTTGTAATTTAAGCGAAGTTGGAACACTGCCTCAATTTACAACAAAGATAGAGAACCTTGAAGTGGAATTAGAATATTCAGATGATTATGAAACCACCTTACCTGAAGAGGTTGCCTATAATACTTCCAATATTTTAACTTTATTACAAAAACTGCGTCCTGATAGTGTGTATTTGGATGGCTTTGTACCAAAGAATTTTTTGTGTGAAGAGAGTAACCTATTTTTTAAAAGCATTACTTTTTCAGATGATAGACCTGATTCTACCGATACAGACTATTTGAATCTGTTCTCTCCTATAAATCATTGTATTTTTGCGCATAGCCACACGCTTAATTTTGAGACTGATCTTTGTCCCAGTATTTTAACGGGCGAAACGTATTTACCAGAAGTTGAACTTTTAACCTATCCAGCCATGATGCCAGAGCTGAAGGTTAACATCTATGCGCCCAAACTCAAATATTTACATTTGTATTGCATGGCTTCTGAATCTATTAGGGAAATTATTCTCCCGCCTTCTGTTAAAAAATTGATTTTGGACTTAAACTTTGTAGAAGATTTTTCGGGTTTAGTTGATTGTGTAGCAATAGATTCCTTAGAATTAGACGTTGCCAAGCATTGTTATCTCCCAAATTTAATCGCTATTTTGCCAAATTTGCCGCAAATTCCCTATTGTAAGATAAAAGTTAATACTGAAAACCCTTTTTTTGAGGCGTTAATGGCTGCAAAAACTGAGCATTGGGTAATTGAGCCTTATGATTTGAAATCAAGGAATTAATAGATAATACCAAATTCAACCATTCTCCCCCCAGTCCCTGCAAGTGTTAAGCCGAAGGTGGCACTTGCGGGTATCAATCAACAGAAGTCTCCGACTTCAACAAATACGTCTAGTTGTCGTTTTCCTATTTGTGGAAGTCAAAGACTTCCTGTGATTGATAAAATTAAGTGTCCTTGCAAGCAAGGAACACTTAATTTTACGGGGGGCTACACAAAGCAATTATACAGCATACTTAAATCCTACAGAAGCAGAAGGTAGAGAAAATAGATACGAAATGGGAGCTGTTATTAATGCTTTGGGATTTACTAAAGGATTAGAAGGATATGGGTTTGAAGATTATTCGAACGGTTCTAATGGTTGGGATGGGATA
>JBJXHA010000758.1:0-3242 GCA_046160275.1 Bacteroidia bacterium
GTAACAGAGAGTTTTGACTTTTCCATGTTATCAATTTCTTTGTAAATATCTGCCAAAGATTGATTTGAGGTTGCACGAAAATATTTGCCGCTCGTTTGCTCCGCAATTTTCTTCATCAAATCTTCATCAATTTCTACGGGAACTTGCTGATATTGAACCCCAAAAGGAGTTTGAACAGGATAGGGCGCGTAGCCTTTTTGCCCTACGCCAATCGTATAAACCACCACTTTGTATTCCAGTGCCAATTCCGTTGCTGTTTTGGGGTCAATCAAGCCCGCATTATTTACGCCATCGGTCAATAAAATGACTACTTTAGAACGCGCATCGCTGCTTTTTAGGTTATTTACAGCCGTAGCCAAGCCCATCCCAATCGCAGTACCATCTTGCAAAATGCCTTCACGCATCGCAGAAAGTTGCAACTGCAAAAAATTGTGGTCAGAAGTAAGCGGACATTGTGTAATACTTTCGCCTGAAAACATCACAAGCCCCACTCTATCGTGTTCTCGCGCTTTGATGAAGTTTGCTGCTTTGTCTTTTGCCGCCGCTAGGCGATTCGGCTCAAAATCTTGTGCCAACATCGAACCCGAAACGTCAATCGAAAGCATAATGTCAATTCCTTCTGAAAAAATATCTTCTTCTTCGTTTAAGGTTTGCGGGCGAGCCAAAGCAATGACAATCAAGGTCATTGCCACAGAACGCAAGAGAAATAAATAGCGTTTTAGATTCCCTTTGAAAGTTGCAGCAACGCTTTTGATGCCTGCAATGACAGGAATTTTAAAGGTAGGTGTATGTTTTTGATAGTTTTTCCAGCTCCACCACGTATAATAGAGGGGAATAAGGAGTAAAATGAAAAATAAAGGGTGCTTGAAAATGAGCATAAAACAGTGAACTGTAAGTAGTTACCAATAAATAGAAATGCTTTAATCCACTGGTAGGGTTCGCAACTTTTTAAAAGTTGCGAACCCTACAAGTAGATTAAGCCCCATGAGTTGCTATCATTTCCTTAATAGCACTAGCCGACATTACGCCTGATTGTCGAAAACGCAGTTCGCCATTACGAAACAAAATCAGCGTAGGAATACTTTGTACTTGATATGCTTGAGAAATTGCTTGGTGTTTGTCCACATTAATTTTGTAAATTCCCACCTCTTCTCCTAGTTCTGCTTTCACGTCCTCCAAAATGGGCGCAACCACTTTGCAGGGACCACACCAATTCGCATAAAAATCAATAAGAACAGGCTTATCTTGAGAAATAATGTCTTGAAAAGTTGCCATAATACGATAAAATGAATTGTTTTAGGTTTGTTAAGTTTTTATGAAACTTAGTTAAGGCTAAAAAACGCGGCAATTTAGCATTTTTTAATGTCATTATTAACAACTATTCTCGCTTTGGAATTGTTTAGCTTTTCATTTTATTCCGTTTCATCTTATGCTCAAAATTGCCTTTTCTGAATTATATGCACATACTTTACCCGAAGGGCATCGTTTTCCGATGTTGAAATATGAGTTGATTCCCGAACAGTTATTGTATGAAGGAACAATTCAAAGGGATAACTTGTTTGTTCCTAAGCCTTTAAGCGAGGAGATTTTGTTGTGGACACATTGTGAAAACTATTGGGCAAAATTGAAAAACTTAACTTTGACAGATAAGGAAATTCGAAAAACGGGTTTTCCGCTTTCGGCTCGGCTGGTGCAACGAGAAGCGCATATTTTACAAGGAACGTTAGATGCGGCTTTATTTGCCCAAAAACATGGGGTAGCGATGAATATTGCAGGTGGTACACATCATGCTTTTCGTGATTCGGGGGAGGGTTTTTGTCTGCTCAATGATTTTGCGGTAGCAAGCACTTACCTTATAAAAAAGGGATTGGCAAAGCAAATTTTAATCGTGGATTTAGATGTGCATCAAGGAAATGGATCGGCAAAAATTTTTGAAAATGAAGATAAAGTGTTTACTTTTAGTATGCACTGTGGCGCAAATTATCCCTTACATAAGGAAAAGTCAGATTTAGACATAGAATTGCCTGTGGGCGCGACTGATGAATTGTTTTTGAGTCTTTTGAAAACGCATCTTCCGCGCTTAATAGACGAAGTGCAGCCCGATTTTATTTGCTATTTATCAGGAGTAGATATTTTGCATACAGACAAATTGGGACGGCTCGCTTGTACCTTAAAAGGCTGCAAAGAGCGAGATAAATACGTCTTAACTTTATGCAAAACGCATAATATTCCCGTAGTGATTGCCATGGGTGGCGGCTACTCTGTGTTAATTAAGGACATTGTAGAAGCACATTGCAATACTTTTCGCGTAGCACAGGAATTGTATTTTTAGGGAATTATCGTATCATGTTCAGCTTCTTTTCTAATTCGTAGGCACAACTTCGGCTCACATCAATTTTTTCGTTATCATCTAAAATAATGTAACGTTCTTTGATGCTGAACTCTTGAATGTGGCGAATATTTACGGCAGTATTTCGGTGAACCGGTTGAATATCAGGGCAATTCATTTGCTCTAACAGTTTACCTAAAGAAGATTGCACCCAATAGGTTTTTCCCTTTTCGTGGGTATGAATTTGGCACAAGCGGTCGGAAACAGAAATGTAGAGAATATCGCTAAAAAGCACTTTAAAAAAAGATTGGTCACGAACAATAAACAGTCCGTCATCTAAGAGTTCGTGGCGCGTTTTGTTGATAATTTCAGAATGTTGTTGCGTATTTCGCGTTTTTTCCATTATCAAATCAATCGTGTTGCTTAGCTCCATTTTCCGAAAGGGCTTGCTCAAATATGCCGCAGGATTGGACTTTATTGCTTCTCTGAAAACAGCACTATCCTCACTACTTGTAAGAAAGATGATAGGCGTGTGAATTTTTAGTTGTTGCAAAGTTTTGGAAATCTGGATTCCTCCTTCTTGCCCATTCAAAAAAATATCCAAAATAAACAAGTCGCAAGGCGTTGAAGCCGCCAAGCCTATTGCATCAGGTAAATTGTCAGCCATGCCCACTACTTTGTGTCCTAGTTCATCTAGGGTTTGTAGGAGGAGGATTCTTTGGTCAATTTCGTCTTCTACAATGATGATGTTAAATTTGTCAGATACCTTCATGTGTTGAAATTCAAAATGTAATAATTAAATGTGAGCGTTATCTCCTCCTATGCCTGATGCAGGTCATCGGCAATTGGAAGTTGCGTCAAAAAAGTAGAGCCTTTTCCCACTTCTGTATGGAACAAAGTAAGTTTACCTTCT
>JBJXHA010000759.1:0-9444 GCA_046160275.1 Bacteroidia bacterium
TTTTATTTAGCTCCTATTTTCCGCGTTTCTCGCACGATTGGAAAGTATGAGGGAAATATTAGCGCGATAGAGAAAAGAAATGGCGTAGCAATAGGTTTAGAGTTTGGCAAAAATCTCAAAATTGGCAAAAAAATGGCATTAAATCCTTTTATTGGGATTTTGGGCGCACGTTCCGACTCTTTTTACACGCGATTTGGCGAAATGATTTATGGTGGTGTATGGACAAGCTACGAACCCGCTATCACCTCTACTAATGTAACTTACGGACCAGGCATACGCTTGGGTTGTAATTGGGTGTTTGCAGGAGGGAAAACGAAAGAATGGAAATAATTTTTTGTGAATAAAAGAATAGATGAATATACTTGGAATTTCTGCATTTTACCATGACTCAGCGGCAGCATTGACGCAAAATGGGGAAATTATTGCAGCGGCACAAGAAGAACGTTTTACAAGAAAGAAGCATGATGAGCGTTTTCCCGTTCATGCAATCGCTTATTGTTTAAAAGAATCAGGATTGACAATCAATGAGTTAGATTCGATTGTATTTTATGATAAACCTTTATTAAAGTTTGAGCGCTTACTGGAAACCTACTACGCATTTTCGCCCAAAGGCTTGCGTTCTTTTTTGATGGCGATGCCAATTTGGATGCGAGAAAAGATGTTTTTACGGAGGGTTATCCATGAAGAATTGGCGAAGGTTGAAAGCTATGACAAAAAAAAGGTGAAATTATTGTTCCCCGAACACCACCTTTCACACGCGGCTTCGGCTTTTTATCCCTCTCCCTTTGAAGAGGCTGCGGTGCTTACGATTGATGGTGTGGGTGAATGGGCTACCGCCTCAATTTGTCATGGAAAAGGCAAAAACCTCACGATTTTGAAGGAATTAAAATTCCCTCACTCCTTGGGTTTGCTATATTCCGCTTTTACCTATTTTACAGGTTTTAAGGTCAATTCGGGTGAATATAAATTGATGGGACTTGCGCCTTATGGGAATCCTACTTCGCCAAATCTTCCCAAATACATAGATGCAATTAAGACAAAGCTCGTTGATATTCAAGAAGATGGCTCTATTTGGCTCGACCAAGACTATTTTGATTATGCCACAGGCTTAAAAATGGTAAACGAGTCAAAATGGGCAGCCTTATTCGGGTTTCCGACTCGTAAGGCGGAATCAGAGTTAGCGCAACATCATTGCGATTTAGCCCTTGCTATTCAACAAGTTACCGAAGAAATTGTGCTAAAAATGGCGGCTCATGCTAAAAAATTGACGGGAGCAAAGCACCTTTGTTTGGCGGGCGGTGTGGCGTTAAATTGCGTTTCTAATGGAAAACTTCAAAAAGCAAATATTTTCGAGGAAGTTTATATTCAGCCTGCGGCAGGAGACGCAGGCGGAGCTTTAGGGGCAGCATTGGCGGCGCAGCACATTTATTTTGGCAAGGAAAGAACCGTTTCTACGCAACTTGATGGCATGAAAGGTGCTTATTTAGGTCCCGAATTTTCGGACATTGAGGTGCGGCAAATGGCAAAAAAATACAAAGCAACTTACCAATTTTTTGAAAATTTTGAAGAAATTGCGGCTGTTACTGCCCAAAAATTAGCAGAGGGAAATGTCATCGGTTGGTTTCAAGGTAAAATGGAATTTGGCCCTCGTGCTTTGGGTAATCGAAGTATTTTGGGCGATGCAAGGAATCCTGAAATGCAGAAGAAATTAAACCTAAAAATCAAATATAGAGAGGGTTTTCGCCCTTTCGCACCTTCTGTTTTGGCAGAAAATATTTCAGATTACTTTGATTATCAAGGAATTTCGCCTTATATGTTGTTGGTTCATCCTGTGCAGCATAAAATCCGAAAAAATTTACCTAAAAATTATACAGCCTTATCCGTTCGTGAAAAACTATATGTGTTGCGTTCTGAATTGCCTGCTATCACGCACATTGATTTTTCTGCGCGCATCCAAAGTGTTCACCGCGAAACAAATCCGCGTTATTGGGAATTAATTCACCAATTTCAGCAATTAACAGGCCTTGCTTTGGTCGTAAATACGAGTTTTAATGTTCGTGGCGAGCCCATTGTTTGTACGCCCGAAGATGCTTATAAATGTCTGATGCGCACAGAAATGGATTTTTTGGTTATCGGAAATTTTCTATTTGACAAAACGCAGCAGCCAAAATGGGAAGAAACTGACCATTGGAAGACAGAATTCACCTTAGATTAAGCGATATTTTCCTTTTTTTTCTGTAACTTTGCCTATCTTTCTTAGGAAATTGAGCCAAACCTAAATGCCCTAAGAAAACAGTTCCCATTTTTAGCGAATATGTCCAAAGAAAAACAAATACAAACTATACTTGCAATTGCTACAGGATTAATTGCCTTCCACTTTTATACGAATAATAAGTGGCTGTTAATCAGTGGCTTTGTTTGTTTATTGATAGGGCTTTTTTCTGATTTTCTGACCGAAAAAATTGCTTTTTTGTGGCTCAAACTTGCAGAGATATTGGGTAATATCAATGGAAAAATCATTCTTTCTTTGCTTTTTTTCCTAATATTAACACCGATGGCTTTGCTTGCTCGACTCTTTGGCAATAAAAACCTAAACTTACAAAAGTCAAACGAAAGCCATTATACCGAGCGAAATCATTTGTATGAAGCCAAAGATTTAGAAAATATGTGGTAAACAAGGGATAGTTGACAGGGGATAAGGGATAAACAGTTGAAGTTAAACATTCATTCATTCAGTTAAGTAATGGATAATTGATAAAGGAAAATAACCTCAACTCATTCATTATCAAAATTTTAAGTAAAAGCATTAACATAAACTAATTATTACAGGATACTTAATTCTAATTAAAATCCCACTTATCAGCTATTCATTATTCACTATCCATTATTCATTATTCACTACTTATCACCTAAAATCGTATGTATAAAACATCATCTTTCAATGGATTAATTTTTATGATGTTATTGGTTTGTTTCAGCTCTTGCGGGCTGTTTAAGCCAATTACAAGGGGCGATGTGTATAAAAGAAGCCTGCCCCCTAAGACAAAAGTACCTACGAAAGTAGTCAAACCTGCGCCCAAACCTCCGACCATGACAACGAAAACGCAAGAGGTGAAGCCTGTGACTACAACTCCGCCAAAAACGAACGAATTGGCACTGCAACCTGTTGAAAATACGGAAGCTGCGGCAACAAAAGTGGTGGATTTCGCCAAATCTCATATCGGAACACCTTACAAATCGGGCGGCACGAGCAAAGAAGGCATGGATTGTTCGGGCTTAGTTTATGCTTGTTATCAATCTATTGGCATGAAACTTCCGCGGACTTCGAACGATATGTCTAAGTTTGGAAATGTCGTAGATAAAGAAGTTAAAGCTGGCGATTTGGTCTTTTTTGATTCTAACAATGGCGGGAAAATCAATCACGTGGGTTTAGTTTCCAAAGTTTCCACTCCTACCGATGCTAGTTTTATTCACGCATCTTCAAGTAAAGGCGTGATAGAGAGTAAGTTAACTACAGGTTATTGGAAAGATAAGCATAAAAAAACCATGCGAGTCTTGGTAGAAAAAAAGAAATAAATATCAGTTAAATAGGTGATAGGGAATAGTTGATAGTTGAAAAAGATGTAAGTTATTCAGATTTTTAACTATTTTAAATAATATAAACTAAATGGTAACGAGTACTTAGCAGTAAATATCTTAACGATTGCTGGCAAGTTATTTTAGGATAGGACACAACTATTCACTTTTCATTATTCACTATTCACTACTTATTAATGGCAAAAATTATATTAGGAGTAACAGGCGGAATCGCGGCGTATAAGTCCGTGATTTTGTTGCGTTTACTCAAAAAAGCAGGGCATAAAGTCAAGGTCATTACTACGCCTTCTGTGCCGCATTTTGTGGGGGAACTCACCTTTTCTACTTTATCGGGTGAACCTGTTTTTTCGGGTTTGTGGAATGAAAATTGGTCGGCACATGTAGAAATGGGTTTATGGGGAGATTTGATGGTGGTTGCTCCTGCCACGGCAAATACGTTGGCAAAATTCGCCCATGGTTTGTGCGATAATGCTTTGACTGCTACGTATTTAGCTGCAAAATGTCCTGTTATGATTGCCCCTGCAATGGACAGAGATATGATTACGCATCAAGCCACGCAAAGGAATTTACAGACCTTAAAAGATGATGGCTGTATTGTATTAGATACAGGGGAGGGGTTTTTGGCAAGTGGCTTAGAAGGACAAGGGAGAATGTTAGAGCCCGAAGAAATTTTTCAACATATCACCCAATTTTTGTTCGAAAAAGAACATGGGCAACCCTTAAAAGGCAAAAAATTGCTGCTTACGGCAGGTCCTACGCAAGAAGCACTTGACCCTGTTCGCTACATTTCTAACCATTCTACGGGAAAAATGGGCATTGCTTTGGCAACAGAAGCAAGCAAATTAGGCGCGGAAGTTACCCTTATTTTAGGCACTTCTCCCCTACCCGTTCCATCTGATATTCAATTAATTAAGGTTACTTCTGCCCAAGATATGTTGGAAGCCGTGCAGAAAAAGGTAGCGACACAAGACATCATTATCATGGCGGCGGCGGTGGCTGATTATACGCCGATAACGGTGGCTGATAAAAAAATCAAGAAGAAAACGGACGATTTTCTGCTGGAATTGAAAAAAACGACCGATATTCTCAAAACCGTAGGCGTAAGCAAATTGCCGCACCAAATTTTGGTAGGATTTGCCCTAGAAACTGATAATGAACTCGAAAATGCGATGGGGAAATTACGTTCCAAAAATGCGGATTTCATTGTGTTAAATTCGATGCAAGATGCAGGAGCTGGTTTTGGGCATGACACAAATAAAATTACCTTATTGGATAAAACAGGCAAAACCACGCATTTTCCCTTGAAATCTAAAACTGAAGTAGCAAGGGACATTTTGCGAGAAATTGCGTTTTGAGCGTTCGGAACTTTTTAGAAAGTTTCGAACGCTCAAAACATCAAAAAATAACCTATTATGCGAATCGCTATTTTTGCGGATATACACGGAAAAATTTTGCTTCCTTTTAAAATGGCAGCGCTGTATCAACAAGTTACAGGCAAAAAAATAGATTTAATCTTGCAATGTGGAGATATGGGAGCATTCCCAGATTTACAAAATTTGGACAAAGCCACCATTCGGCACGCAAAATATGACCGCGATGAACTCGGTTTTCATGACGATTTTTGTATAAAAAATCCCGAAATTGCAGCCTTTTTGGAAAAGCTGAACCTAGAAATGATTTGTGTAAGAGGCAACCACGAAGACCATGCTTTTTTAGATGAGTTGGAAGCAAAACACCCCAATGCCGCTCGTTTTCCGATTGATATTTATGAGAAAGTATTCCTTTGTAAAACGGGGAAATTACAAACCTTTGAAACAGAAACGCAGAAGCTAACTTTTATGGGAATTGGGAGAATTGGCGATAGAAAAGGGCGATACGAACCCGAATTTATCCAAGAATATGAGCAACAAGCGCTTCGGAAATTCATCAAACATCATGCAGAAATAGATATTTTGCTCACACATGACAAAGATGATGTAAGCGAAAGAGGCTACGGCATGGCAGAAATTAGCAAAGTCTTGGAAAATATTTTTATTGCTTACCATTTTCATGGACATACAGGCGAGCCATTTCAACAGCGTTTGGGGCATAATGGATTGACCTATACGGTGAAAATCAAAGAGTTAGAATTTAATGATACAGGCGCATTAGGACATGGCTGCATGGTGATTTTAGCAAAAAATCAAGCAGATAAGTGGCAATTAGAAGTAGTTGATAAGGAAATTGTTGCCCAAGTAACGAAATTTAACTGGAAATACTTGTAGTTTATGTTATGCGTAAAAAACTGATAATAAACATCTTACACTCATTTTTCACTATTCATTATTAATTATTCACTAATTATGAAATATTTAATCGTAGGACTAGGGAACATCGGCGAAGAATACAAAGATACGCGCCATAACATCGGTTTTATGATTGTTGATGCATTGGCGGAAAAATTAGAGGTAGCATTTGACCTCGAAAAATTGGCGATGGTAACAATCGGAAAACTCAAAGGTAGGCAACTTATTTTGATAAAACCGACTACCTATATGAATTTAAGCGGCAAGGCAGTTCGTTTTTATGCCCAAAAGTATGAAGTTCCACTCGAAAATATCCTCGTGATTACTGATGACATCGCGCTGCCTTTTGCCAAAAGTAGAATCAAACCTTCAGGTTCTGATGGGGGGCATAATGGCTTGAAAAGCATCAATGAATTGTTGGGAACGCAACAATATCCGCGCTTACGGTTTGGCGTGGGCAATGATTTTTATAAGGGAAAACAAGCCGAATACGTGCTTGCTCCTTTCAAAGAAAAAGAGCAAGAGGAGTTAGCAAGTTGGATAAATGAATGTGTATTAGGTATTGTAAGTTTTGTGTTTGAGGGAATTGCAAAAACCATGAATACGTTTAATAAAAAGTAAGATTGTCAGACAACCAGAAAAATTTTCAAGGGCTTACACAGGTTCAAAGGGCTAAAGTATCGTAACCTTTCGAGTGGTTTTCTGCACTCGAAAGGTTTTTGTGCAAAAAATGTTTCACTTTCGGTATTTCGACCACAATTTGGGATATAAATTTTGTAGGTTTTGCACTTTTTTGATATTTTCAATCAAAGTTGTGTCTTTTTTGAGGGCGACAGTTGAAGTTATATAATCGAGGTTCGTTTTTTCGACAAAAGCATTTTTGGCGCAACTCACAAAACCCTCCCAATCGTTCACGTATTTTTTATCGAAAGTAAGTTGATGCAAAATGTCAGGATTGTTAAGGCTTTCCTCAAACGTTTTTCTCCCAAAGCTCAAAATCCAGCCACGAAAATATTCAAAATCATGGTAAGTACACTCAGGGTCAATCACTCGCGCTGCCGCAAACATTTCCCAAGTATAAGCCTTGTTCATCATCGCAATAAAGCGGTTTTCGTATTTTACAATGTCCTCAACAGGCAAAGCACGTAACTTTTCCGTCATAATCAGCACCTGCAAATTATACATATCATTGCTCTCAACTTTGCTGCTCTCAATGATTTTCCAAAACTGCTCTTCTTCCATAAAAGCACTCATACCTTCCGTATTAATGCTACTACTTGTATCATTAATGGTAGTTTGATAAGGATTTAACGTATCGGGAAGTGCCTGTTTTTCGGCTGCGTGCGAAGATTGTTTATCCTTACAACTTGTAATACTTCCGATACTTATACAAAGAAACAAGAGCCTAAGCCATGATGAATATTTGGTAAGCATGAATAGATGATAAATACTTTTCAAGGTTCGTTTAATTTTCAGGACAAAACTACTTAACATTCGTTGGATTTGAAAATTCTTGACAAAAAAATCCGATACGCAAGTGCCATATCGGATATAGAATTAACGTTTGTTAGTGCTTTTGCTGGTTAGAGGTATCTAATCTATCTCACGAAGATATGGATACGTAAAGCAGAATGAATTTGTCGTATTTATTTTCCAAAACTACATTAGTTTTTGTTTGCTTGCAAGTAGCGATGAAAATTCGTGTAGCTTTATTGAACAAGTGTGCAAAAAAAAGGCTAGACATGCCAATCAATAGGCTCTTGTCCTTGCGCTTGCAATAATTCATTGGTTTTAGAAAAATGCTTATTTCCGAGAAAGGCATCACCTGCAAGCGGCGAAGGATGCGCAGCCACCAATACATGATGACGGCTTGTGTCAATCACTTTTCCTTTGTCTTGCGCATATCTTCCCCAAAGTAAAAAAATTACGCCTTCTTTTTCGTCATTAATTTGCTTGATTACCGCATCTGTAAACTGTTCCCAGCCCTTTTTTTGGTGAGAGCCTGCTTTCGTTGCTTCTACGGTCAAAGTTGCATTTAGCATCAACACGCCTTGCTCTGCCCATTTTTCGAGGTTGCCATGCTTAGGCTTTACAAAACCCGAAATATCCGCTTCTAGTTCTTTGTAAATATTGCGCAAAGAAGCGGGAATCGGCATGCCCATTGGCACAGAAAAAGACAAACCATGTGCTTGCCCCGCCCCATGATAAGGATCTTGCCCAATAATGACTACCTTTACCTTATCAAAAGGTGTTTTTTCGAAGGCATTAAAAATGAGATTGCCAGGCGGAAAAATCATTTTCCCTGCGGCTTTTTCTGTCTTTAAAAATTCTTTGAGTTTGAGAAAATAAGCCTGCTCAAATTCGCCTAATAGCACTTCTTTCCAGCTTTCTTCTAACTGAACATCTGCCATAAATAATGAATAATTAATAATGGATAATGGAAAATGATACCAAAAGGTTCGAAACCCCTTGAAGAGTTCCGAACCTTTTATACTCCTCTTTTAGAGAACTTTTACGTTTTTCGAAACTTATTTCTCAAAACCACATATCCCATAAAAGCCAGCGACAAGATACCAAACAGCGAAGTAATCAAAATCATTCGGTTGGCATTTGGTGGCGATTGATAGGGTTTCATTCCTTCCCCTAGTGCGGCTATTTGTGAAAGCGCGAGCGAGTCGAGCGCACGCGTACCGGCACATATATCGGTTTTGGCTGTGAACTTTTTGCGAGTAAAGACCAAATATTCTTTGCCCACAGCGAAGTTAATTCCGCAATCTTTTTCCCAAGGTGCATTGATGACGAGTGTTTTATCGGTTTGTTTTTTCCAAGATTTTTCTACTCTAAAAGTAATTTTCCATCCGCCCGACATCCAGTTTGTGGTGAGGTCTATCGCTTTTCCTTGAAAGGCATAAGTGGCACTATCAAGCAAGGTTTGCGCAGACGTGGAAGGCGTACAATCACATTTTGCGTATAAAAAAAATGGAAAGTGTATTAGTAAGAATACAAAGATTTGTACGAATTTTAGCATAAAAAGTTGTAGTTTTTTAGCATTTAAAAAAAATAACTACTATTGCTAAAACTTGATTGTGAGGGAAAAAGTTTAACTTCTAAGTGTCAGTCAACAATTAACAGTTATCAGCAAACAGACATAAAGTATTGATAATTATAATCTTGCAATAAAAAATAGCACAAACTAATTTCTGTCAAATACTTATTTTAAATAAATAAATTCAAAATAAGCCGCTCTCAATGAAAAATGTAAACGCAAGCACATTGCGATTTAATGCATTGTCTTACTCTTCTACTTCATAGTCAGGCTCACCGTCTCCCAAAATTGTGTCAATTTCTTCGAGCCTGCTCACGGTTGCCCACATCTTAAGCTGTTGAACGGCTCCATAATAGTCAACCATCCTATTTGTATCAGTTGAGTAGTTAAGTGTGCAGTTAAGTTCTCGTAAAATTTGATTATGCTCATCTTTTAGGAAAATTCGTGGAAGCGAGAATTTCAGTGGTAAGCGATAAGGAGGAACAATCTTTTTGTAGGGGGCAAGATTGTCAGGAA
>JBJXHA010000760.1:0-7928 GCA_046160275.1 Bacteroidia bacterium
TTTTATTGGGTTCGTAACTTTTAAAAAGTTCCGAACCCTATAAAAACTACCCCAAAAGATAGCGATGACTTTTCCCCATAAAATTACACAAACGATACAGCACCCTTGCACCCACATTTGCGTCCCACTCATCTTCACCATTTGGATTTGGCGCAACCTCATTTAAGTCGAAACCTATAATAGTTCTACCCGAAGTTACCACTTTTTCAATCAAAAACATCGCTTCTTCGAGTTGTAAACCGCCAGCAACAGGCGTACCCGTATTAGGGCAAAGCGCAGGATCTAACCCATCAATATCAAAGCTAATGTAAACATTTTCAGGAAGTTGCACCACAATTTTCTCACAAATTTCTTCCCACGTTTTACCTACAAACCTTGCTTTTGCCATTTCACGATGAGAATGAATGACCACACGCCCCTCCGAATCTTGTGCTAATTGCGCTTCTGCCTCACAAAAATCACGGATTCCCACTTGCACCAATTTGCTGATTTGCGGAAACGCCAAAGCATTATACATAATCGAAGCGTGAGAGTAAGTAAAACCTTCGTAGGCTTCGCGCAAATCGCAATGCGCATCTATGTGCAAAATGCCATATTCTTCGTATTCTTGTGCAAACGCCTGCATCAAGCCCAAAGGCGTGCTATGATCTCCGCCCAAAAGTGCTACCTTTTTCCCTTGACGCATCAAGTTCAAGGCTATTTCGCACAAATTGTTTTTTAATGCTTCCCCTTCCCTATTGATTTCCTCATATAAATGCACATAAGTACTTGCTTCCGCTTCATTTTCGAGTGCCTCAATAATAATAGTTGCTTTTGTGCGAAGGTTATCACTTTTTTCTCTAATTTCAGTCGAAATCGGCAACATAGCGATCCCCAATTTCCAAGCGTCTGGAATTTCTTCATCAAATAAATCTACCTGCAAAGACGCATCTAAAATCGCTTGAGGCCCATCGGCTGTCCCTGCGCGATAAGAAACCGTTACTTCCCAAGGCACAGGAATAATCACAAGTTTGGCTTCTTCTACCGAAAAAGGCAAGCCATATAAGTTACCATTCGCCATACCCAAGCCATTTGGGTCAAAATTTATCGTGTTCATATCTATTTTTGCTTATGTTTAATAAAAAATTTAAAACAACAGTGACCTTTTATTCATTTAGTTATCATAAAATTGCTGATTTGAATATTTGGGTGAAACTAGGTAGCATGATGACGAGAGTTATGATGCTACCAACTCAAAAATGTCCCCTTGCAGGCTTCTTACCTGCATTTTTTTCCAAAAACAGTAACAAAGCCAATTATTCAAGTTCAAATCGTGGGCAAAAGTACATAGATTTTTGCTTTTTTATAAAATAATGGAAAAGAAATGTAACTATTTTCACGGCAATTACGTATCTTTGTTATAAGAAATTTTTCTTTTTTTGGGAAAATATTGCCTTTAAACATAGCCTTCTATAAGCGCGTTCCCTAATATATTTTTTATTTTTTCGTTTCTCCTCTGTAAAATTTATCTCAAACTGTATGAAGTTATCTCTTGTATTGGGAATTTCCCTTTCTTTCCTGTCTGGACAGGTGTTTGCACAAAAATATCAAGCTGCGGCGGCAGGTGTGCGTGCGTTGAATACCGCCAACAAAGGAAGTTTTAAAACACAAAACACTTCCTCCTGTCAAGTTTTGAACCTAGAACTAGAGCGTTCTAACTTTTGCCTCATGTCGTCTAAAAAAGTAGGTGAAAACGAATATGCTTTGCAAAATGCTGAAAGTGAATCGCTTGAGTTAGCTCAACAAGAAAAACAAATCAATGCCAATACCGTTGAAAAACGTTTTGTCGTGGCAAATAAAGGAGCGGCGGGTCCTAGAAAGCAAATTCAGCCTGGCTTAGATGCCAACAAAATCAATGCATTGTATATGTTGCGTGTTGACCCAAATGTTACCACACAACTCAAATTGAAAATGGGCGTAGGGAGCGCACGATTGAATTTTGCAGATGTAAAGCTAGAAAATGTGGACATTACAGGCGGCTTTTCTGATATTTGGATTGATTTTGAAAAATTGAACGGAAAACGTATGCCACAATTTAATTTGCACAATGCAGCAGGCAATATTACGGTTCGTTATCCTGAAAATGCCAATGCCGAAGTGCTTCATATTCAGAATGATATGAGTTCCATTAAGCTCGTTGTGGGGAAAAATACAATGTCCTCCAATAACTGTATTTTAAAAACCGTCAGAGGACCGATTTGGATAACGATAGACAAATCTCAACCTATAAAATTAATTGTAAAAAAAGGCATGATGGCTTCTTTCACGCCACCTAAAGGTTTTACCAAAAAATCGGAAGATGTCTATGTAAATAATGCCTATTTGAAAACGGGAGGCACAAAATTTCTCACCATCACTTGTGCCACTGATTTAGGAAGTATTGAGGTGGTGGAAGAATAAAATATAGTAAATAACAGAAGTGACTGTCTAAAAAGTTCGCAACTCTTCGAAGAGTTGCGAACTTTTTACTTAGAACATAATAAAAAAAGGTATATAATGAATCCTATTTTTTGTGAATTAGCCTTTTTGAACAGCCTCTTACTTTTTCCAATTACGTCTTAGTCTTCATCCTCTTTCAAGAAATCATCGCCTCATATCGCTTTCCAATGCTTTCCCAATTTAATACATTCAAAATAGCAGAAAGGTATTTTTTGCGGTCATTTTGATATTTAAGATAATAAGCGTGTTCCCACACATCTATCCCTATCAAAGGTGTTCCCTGCTTTTCCTTTTCTACAATATTTTTCATCAAAGGGTTGTCTTGATTGGGAGTTGCGCAGATAAATAGCTTATTTTCAGCATTTAAGCAAAGCCAAGTCCAGCCCGAACCAAATTGTTTTGCCCCTGCCTCTAGCCATAATTCCGTCATTTTTTCAAAAGAAGTGAAATCTTTTTGAATGGCCGCAGCCAATTTTCCTTGCGGTTTTTGGTTAGCAGCAGCAGCCAAAGATTGCCAAAACAAACTATGATTAAAGTGTCCGCCGCCATTGTTACGAATAGCCGCCTGCGCCTTGTCGGTAGTAACATTCGCAAAAATTTCGCCAAGCGTCTGATTCTCAAAAGCAGAACCTTTTACCACCTCATTCAACTTTTTAATATATGCAGCATGATGCTTACCATGATGAATTTCCATCGTCATCGTATCAATATGCGGCTCTAAGTCCTTCGTTTGATAAGGCAAAGCAGGCAAGTTAAATGCCCCCTTCTCGGTTAAAAAAGGGTCATTAAACCCTAGTTTTTGCCCTTTATTCGTAGCTTGAATGGTTTTACAAGCCGTTATCGGGCTGATAATCAAACCCGCACCGATAATTCCGCTTAATTTTAAAAATTCTCTTTTTTGCATGATGTGGTGAGTGTATGGTGCTTAGTAGCAATATTTTTGCGATAAGTATTTTTGGTTCATGGAAAATTAATACGGAATCGCACAAACGGCTTTAACTACCTTTTTTAAAATCGTTGATTTTCAAGTAAATAGGCAACTTAACTTGTAGCTACAAAAGATTTTGCGTAATAACTTTCTAAGAACCGTATTTTTTATTCTTCTTCTAGTTCTTCCTCATAATTAAACTCTACTTTACTTTGAATGAGTATCTCATTTAAAACAAGATGCAAATTACCTCGTGCTTCGACATCCTTAAAACACTTTATAAGAACAGGAATATTTATTAATTCTTCAATACAAGACATATAATTATCAACAACACTTTCAATTACATATGATTTAAGCGCGTTAGCCCTTAGTTTTGCTTCCAACTCCTCTACAGGTTCTGTTGTTTTTACTACAAAAGAGATAGGATACTTTTCAATTTTATCAATATCAAGGAAGTATTTTTTGAAGTCTAATGTTTCTGTAACTTGAAAAAAACGACCTAATGGCTTCATTACGAAGTCAATGCCACCATCATTTGCATTCGTTCTTCCTGTCTTATACAATTTTAACGGTTCTTCAAAAATTTCATCAGGTTTAGAAGCAAAACCCCAAAATATGGTTTTATCTTTGTAATACAATTTCAAGATAGCATAACTAACAATCTCAAAAAGCCTTGCATCAACATTAGGGGCAAGTAAGGACAAAATGAACACTTCTATTTTATTAGAATCATCACTGTCAATAGTTTGCAGTGATTCACAAACCTTTATAAACTTTTGAAAGGCATCTTGTTTTGTTGATATATAAGTATCTATAATTTCAATGATTAGCTTCGCAAGGTTATGGTTTTTCTGATTCACTTTTACTTTTAGCAAATTTTCATTTATCCAATAGCGATTTGTGCTCAAATCTCTCAAAATAGGTTCAAACTTACTATTCGGGAAAAACTTTTTAAACTCCTCCTTCATACGACTATTTAATGCGTGGTTTTGAAGTTTCGCACCAAAAGGTAACTCTCTTTGTCTTGCAAGTAATTTTGAATATTCCGCACCCTCATATTTTGCATAATTGCCACTAACATCATACTTCTTGGTTAAATAATCTTCAACAAGCACATAAATAGCATATAAATTGGCAAAACTTCCTCTTGATTTTGACCCTTTATTAGCTGACTTTGTTTTATGATTAAGATATTGGAGTAGCTCGCTATGTTCAAAAACGTAGTTAGCAACGTCACCTAATTTCTTTTCTAAAATGTGTAAAATTTCATTTGTAAACGAATGTTCCATTAGATTAAAATAAAGTAAAAGTGTTCGCTGATTCGATTTTCTCAGTTTGGTACGTTTTTAAGGGTTTTTCGAGATTTACCCCATTAAATTCTGTAGCTAAACCTAAGCGCCTTAATCCTATTTTAACATATTCGTCTTGCAATTCGATGCCAATAGAGTTACGATTTAGGCTTTTTGCAACAAAAGATGTAGTAAACGTTCCCGAAAAAGGGTCAAGTATCAAGGCATTTTCTTGAGAACTCGCCTTAATAATTCTTTCAAGTAAACTTATTGGCTTTTGAGTTGGGTGATTTTCATACTCTTCCATTCTATATCTCACTCTCGGAAATTCCCAAACATTACCAGGTACTTTCTCCGACTTATAAGCCTGTGGTGGGGTTTTACGATAATCAATGAGTTTTCTGTTTGCACCTGTTTTTGCCGTAACTAAAATATCTTGTGCGTTAAAAACATAATGATTCGCATCTTTCACACAAAATAAAATAGGTTCATACATTGAACCATAATATTTTTTAGCTTGAACACCAGAACTATCATAATACCACACCAAACGGGACAAAATTGTTACTTTATTTCTCAAAAAAATATCAAAATAAGGCATAAATTGAGTAGAAGTCATTACATAAAAACTCCCATTTGGTTTCAGTTTTTTGATACAAAGAGCCAACCAGTTATAACACCAAGTTAAATAACTTTCATCTGTTTCCCATTTATCCATACAACCATTAAAATTTTTCCCAATATTATAAGGTGGGTCAGCAAATATCAAATCCACCGAATCATCTGCGATTGTATTCAGCCCTTCCAAAACATCTCCCCAAATAATTTTATGATTTTCTGTCCCTAAAATTTCCATAAATGTGATAAAAATTAATACGACAAAGTTACAAAGAAGGCAACAAAATGTCAACTTTTATAAAAGAGGAATCGCTGAAAAGGAGTTCAATTTTTCTTACTTTGAATGTTTCAACATCTCATACATCCCCATTTGAGAGTCTATGCGTTTTTGTCCAAATTTTGCCCGTACCATCACATTGTCTTGATAATAATTAACCAAACGAGCATTTACGTTGTCGGCAATTTGCATCTCCATCATTTGAATGACTTCGGATTTACACTGTGCATCTTTTACGGGGAAGGCAATTTCTACGCGCTTGTTGAGGTTGCGCCGCATCCAATCGGCGGAGGAAATATATACCTTGTCTTCGCCACCATGACAAAAACGGAAAATTCGCGCGTGTTCTAAATAACGCCCCACAATACTGACCACACGAATATTCTCACTCATGCCTTTTACCCCTGTTTTCAAGCAGCAGATTCCCCTCACAATTAAGTCAATTTTCACCCCTGCCCTACTCGCTTCATACAATTTATCAATCATGCCCCATTCTTCTAAGCTGTTCATTTTGGCTTGAATATAAGCAGGATTTCCGCGCCTTGCTTGGTAAATTTCATAATCCATCAACTCGAAAAACTTCGTTTGCATAAAGTTCGGAGCAACTAATAATTCATCAAAATGAAAACCCTGCACTAAATTTTCGGTTTCTAAGAGGGCAAATACTTGAGTTGCTTCTTCTCCTAACTTCGCATCTTTGGTTAATAAAGCAATGTCGCAGTAAATTTTCGCCGTTTTTTCGTTAAAATTTCCCGAAGCAAGATAGGTGTAATGTACCTCTTTCCCTCTTTCCTTGCGAGTAACACAACAAAGTTTAGTATGAACCTTCAAACCAGGCATACTGTATAAGACCCTTATGCCTGCTTCTTCCATTTTACTCGCCCAAGTTAGGTTTGAGGCTTCATCAAAACGCGCTTTCAACTCTACAAAAGCAGTAACTGCAATCCCCTTTTCAGCTGCTTTTATCAAAGCTTGTACAACTTTAGAATCAGCCGAAACACGATACAAAGTAACTTTTATTTCCGTTACAGCCTTATCTTCTGCCGCTTCTTCTAACCAACGAATGATATAGTCAAAAGATTGATAAGGAAAATGCAGCAACACATCTCCCTTTTGAATTGCCTGTGTAATTTTCTTCTTTTCTAATCTAGGGTGTGAAATCGGTTGAATAGGAGGGAATTGGGGAATAATGTCATTAGGATTGGGGAAAGAAAAGAAATCGTTCAAGGAATGATAACGACCACCACGAATCATGTCCATCTTTGTTAATTTGTAGCGTGTTCTAAAATATTGAAGCATATCTTCGGGTAAACGAACATCAAACAAAAAACGCATCGGCACTCCAGTTGTGCGTTGGTTCAAACTCTCTTTGATTTTTTCGACCAAATCCCCCTCAAATTCATCTTCTATATGCAGTTCTGCATCTCTAGACATTTTTACAGAATAAGCCCCTAATACTTCATGGTTTGGAAATAGGTTTTTAACTCCCAGCCTCACCACATCACCCAAAAATAGCACATAATGTTTTTCATCTTCTTGAAAAGAAAAAAAGCGCGGAACTTTATGCGTAGGAATACTACATAAAGCAAAGGTATCATAAATGTTCATATCTGCCTGTAAGGGGCGCAAACGCACCGCCAAATACAAACGTCCATCTTTGAGAAAAGGAAGGGGGCTATTGTCATCAAATAAAGTAGGGTTTGTAAAAGGGCGAACATCTTTAACAAAATAATCTAATACTTTTTGGTGTTGCGAGGGGCTAAGTTCCTCGCTTCGTGTCAAGAAAATATTCAATTTACGCAATTCAGGAACAATATCATTTCTGAAAATCTCGCCGAACAGCATTTGCTGCCGCATTGTTTCATCGTGAATTTTGCGCAGAATTTTTTTCGGATTAAAAAGTAACTCTTTTCGTGTATCTTTTGTCAATTTGCGCAAACTACGCAAAGAAGCTACTCTTACCTTAAAAAACTCGTCCATATTAGAAGAGTAAATCGCTAAGAACTTAATGCGTTCCATTAAAGGATTAGAAGTTTCCTCTGCTTCTTGCAACACACGATGATTGAAAGAGAGCCAACTTAGCTCCCTATCAAAATACTTATTTTGAGTAACTAACATAAGATTCAGTGAGCAGTGAACAATTATCAATTAACAAATTTGGAGTTGATTGATAATTTTAGTTTGAGTGACTTTGTTTTTAAAATAATAGGTAGTCCTACAAATGTAATGCTGAGTAAAACCTGTAGCGGCTGCTTTAGCTGCCGTATCAGCGCAAAAACGAAGTTTTTGCCAATGGTGGGCAGCTGAAGCAGCCCGTACAACCTTACATTTTTGC
>JBJXHA010000761.1:0-5133 GCA_046160275.1 Bacteroidia bacterium
AAAAAAAGAAGGAAAAAGAAAAGATATTTTTGCATATTACTTGATGTTAAGGAATGAATTGTTTGTCTGAAAAAATGATACAACAAAAGTAAGCCTTAAGGGAATTTGCGCAAGTATGGAGTTAGTAAAACCCTAAGTTCCGTTAGGGAAACGGCAAAAGAAAAAGGCTTGGTTTCCCAAGCCTTTCTTTTATCATTATTTTGCAACTAATCTAGTTTACGTTTAATTTCCCTTGTGCGATAAGTTTCAAGTAAGTCACCTTCTTGTATGTCGGTGAAGCCTTTTAACATAATACCACACTCGTAACCCATTGAAACCTCTTTCACGTCCTCTTTAAAACGTTTCAACGTTTCAATAGAAGTATCAGCCACAACTACGCCCTCTCTGATGACACGCACTAAATCGGAGCGATGCGCTTTTCCACTTGTGATGTAACAACCCGCCACGATACCAACTTTGGTAATTTTGAACACATTGCGTACATCAATTGTAGCAATCATTTCTTCTTTCACCTCTGGCGATAACAAGCCTTCAAGTGCATCTTTCACATCGTTAATTGCATCGTAGATGATACTATATGTACGAATACTAACCCCTTCTTTTTCTGCCAAGACTTTTGCTTTCGGCGTAGGTCGAACATTGAAGGCAATCAATACAGCATCGGAAGCTGCCGCTAAGTTTACATCAGACTCGCTAATTGCACCTGTACCTTTCAAGACAAGGTTTACAGCTACCTCTTCCGAACCTAATTTTAACAATGCACCTGACAATGCCTCAACTGAACCATCTACATCACCTTTTACCATGAGGTTCAATTCTCTGAAATTACCCAAAGCTCTGCGGCGTGCAATTTCAATTAAATCTACGCGCTTAGTTTGACGGAATTGTTGCTCACGATACAATTCTTGGCGTTTTTGTGCAATCTCTTTTGCTCTTGAATCTTCCTCATAGACTTGGAATTTATCACCTGCTTGTGGCAAGCCACTCAAACCTAGCACTTGCACAGGTGTAGAAGGCCCCGCTTCCGTAATTCTTTCCCCTTTTTGGTTGATTAAGGCACGTACTTTTCCGAAGTGAATCCCCGCTACCATCACATCACCTACTTTAAGCGTACCATTTTGAACTAACATCGTAACCACATTTCCACGTCCTTTATCGACACGGCTCTCAATTACGCTTCCGTTTGCATGACGTTTTGGATTTGCTTTCAAGTCCAAAATTTCTGACTCCAAAATTACAGTTTCTAGCAGATCATCTACATTTGTACCAAATTTTGCAGCAATTTCTTGGCATTGATATTTTCCACCCCAGTCCTGCACTAACAAGTTCATTTCCGCTAATTGCGTTTTGATTCTCGTTACATCGGCACCAGGTTTATCTATTTTATTAATAGCGAATACCATTGGTACATTCGCAGATTGTGCATGAGCAATTGCCTCTCTTGTGGTTGGCATGACTGCATCATCGGCAGCAATTACAATAATCGCAACGTCAGTAACTTTTGTTCCCCTTGCACGCATCGCGGTAAACGCCTCATGTCCAGGTGTATCCAAGAAAGTTACCTTGTTTCCACTTATCAATTTCACTTCATAAGCACCAATGTGCTGCGTAATTCCCCCTGCTTCCCCAGCTGCTACATTTGCTTTACGCAAATAATCGAGTAAGGTTGTTTTACCGTGGTCAACGTGTCCCATCACCGTGATAACAGGATTTCTTGTTACCAAGTCCTCATCTGTATCCACATCATCTTCCTCCTCCAGCTCTTCCTCGGTTACATCAATGAACTCAATCGTCAAATCATACTCATCAGCGATAATAGAAATAACATCAGCATCAAGGCGTTGATTAATAGAAACCATCATGCCTAACATAAAGCATTTTTTGATAATTTCTGTTACAGGCACATCGATTAAGTTAGCAAACTCATTGGCAGTGATGAACTCTGTAATGCGCAAGATTTTATCTTGCTCCAGATCATGCTCGCGCTGTTGTTGCAACTTATTTGCGACATCATCTCTTTTTTGACGACGTTGCTTTTGGCGCGAACGCGAAGCCCCTTTGCCCATTTCAGAAAGGGTAGTACGGATAGAAGATTGCACTTGTTTGTCTGTAATCTTCTCCTTCTTATCCCTCCTATTATTGCTAGTATTGTTATTTCCGCTACGGTTATTATTATTGTTCGTATTATTTCCAGTGCCACGATTATTGTTATTCGCGCCTTGGTTACGATTATTGTTATTGTTCGTATTATTTCCAGTACCACCACTATTACGGTCTTTGTTTGCCGTAGTGTTGTTATTTCTGTTGTTAATCGTACTCGTTCTTTCGTAACTTCTTGGTGTAGTTCCTCTTTCAACGAGTTTATCCCTATCAGCGGCAGGTTTTTCGGTACGAGGTTTTTGGTTTTGGTTTTGACCTTGTCCCTGTCCTTCAACAACAGCCCCTTCTTGTCCAGGAGTTTTCTTACGTTTACGCTTACGTTTACGCTTACGTTTTGCCTCGTCTCCTTCTACCTCCTTAGCATCTTTATCTTTGATAAGTTCTTTTCCGCCTTCTTTCTTAAGGTCTCCCCCTCTGCGTTTATCCTTATCTTTCTTTTTCCTAGTATCTTCGGAAACGATGTTAATTTTACCCAACACTTTCAAGCCAGGCAAGCGTTCGACAGAAGGTCTAATCACTTCACTATCAGCAGCGTCATCACTTTCATTGTTAGTATCAACCTCAACAGGCTCCTCTTTGGTATTCACAAACTTTGCCTTCTCCTTATTTTCGACTTTAGGGAGAACAGGCGCTTGCGTTTTTTGCTCAGGTTTAAGCGTAGGAGTTTTCGTTTTCTCTCGCTCTTGTTGCTTTTGTAACTCAAGATTACGTTTGTGCCTGTTATAAGGTTCACGCACAGGTTGATTCTCCTCTTTGGGTCTTTCCTGTATTTCCATTTCAACCTTTTCAAGAGGTTTCACTACCTCAACAGGTTTTACTTCATCTACGGGCTTAACCACTTTAGCCTCCTCGAAAACGGGTGGCTCAATAACTACATTTTCAATCACGGGACGAATAATTGGTTTTAAAGGGGGGGTAACCACTTTAGGTGTCTCATTCTCCTCAATAACAGGAACCTCTTTCACTGGAGGCTCGACTGGCGGCGGAGTAGGCACCACAGGAGGCGTGTTAATTTCTGTCTTAACTTCTTCCTCGGATACAACCTTTTTATTTTTGTTCTCTAAATCAATCTTACCAATTACCTTTACTTTTTGAAAAAGTTCTAACTTTTCGGGTTTTTTGTCAATTTCATTGCGCAACTGATTTGCAGAGAGCAGCTCTTCTGCCTCTTCTGATTTACCCTCGTTAAGATTTTTAGGTGTTCGTTGTTCATCTTTACGATGTTCACGATACATCTCAACTTTTTCCTTTTGCGTCTTATCAGAGCCGAACTGTTTGAGCAATAGGTCATATTGTATCTGAGAAACTTTTGTATTCAAGTTATCAGATACCTCTTTCTGTCCATGCTTGTGAAGATATTCGACAAGCGTGCCAGAACTCACGTTGAGTTCTTTGGCTACTTTAAATAAACGATATTCTTTTTTATCTGTCATTCAGTCAATTTGGAATTGCAAATTTACAACAATTTTATGGGTATATAGCTTTTTATTGCAAAATATTTTTAATTTCCTCGCTTTTTTGTCTTTTTCTAGGAGGATATTGTTTATAAATAATTGATTTTCTGATTATTAATAAAATTAAGATGTTTTAATAAAAAAGTGAGCTGCTTATGCAAAATGATTGTCATGCCTTTTAATTATGCAAAAAAGCGTTTATTTCCGTTTTTGCATAAGCAACTCTTATTATTTATCGGATTTATTCTTCATCAAACTCAGAAGAAAGCACCCTTACTACATCTTCGATAGACTCTCTGTCTAGGTCAGTTCTGCGCTCTAGCTCGTCAATAGAAAGGCGCAATACATCTTTTGCCGTATCGCATCCTACTTTTTTCAACTCATCTAGTACCCACTGATCTATTTCGTCATTGAACTCATCTAATTCCACATCATCCTCATCAATTACATCATTTTCGCGGAATACATTGATTTGATAACCCGTTAAGGCACTTGCCAACCTAACATTCAAGCCGTTGCGCCCAATTGCCAAAGAAAGTTGGTCTGGCTTTAAGAAAGCATCTGCGCTCTTATCTTGGTCATAAAGGTTTACATTCAACACTTTTGCAGGACTTAATGCGCGTTGAATAAACAGCACAGGATTAGAAGTATAAGAAATTACGTCAATATTTTCATTTCTTAGCTCTCTCACAATGCCATGAATACGCCCCCCTTTTTGTCCTACACAAGCTCCTACTGGGTCAATTTTCTCATCATAACTTTCTACCGCCACTTTTGCACGCTCGCCAGGTTCTCTCACTACCCCGCGAATTGTAATCGTGCCTTCGTTAATTTCAGGTACTTCTTGCTCAAATAATTTTTCTAAGAACAAAGGAGCAGAACGCGAAATGATAATTTTAGGATTGTTGTTAATCATTTGAACATCTAAAATTACCGCACGAATGCTATCCCCTTTTCTGAATTTATCTTTTGGGATTTGCTCGTCTTTTGGCAAAACCAACTCATTATTTAAGTGTGTTACCAAAATTTCGTTTCTCCACACTTGATACACTTCCCCAACAATAATTTCCCCAACAATATCTTGGTATTGCTCCACAACAGAGTTCTTTTCGAGGTCTCGAACCTTTTGTGTAAGCGTTTGCTTCGCAGTTTGAACAATTTTTCGCCCGAAATCCAAGAAGTTTACAGACTCAGCCACTTCGTCTCCTACTTCATAGGCTTCGTCTAGGGTAAGTGCTTCGGAAAGCGGAATTTGGCGATTTTCATCTTCCAAATCGGTGTCCTCCACTACTTCGCGCTCGCGAATCCCTTGGATATCGCCTTTGTCCACGTTTACAATGATGTCAAAGTTTTCATCAGAACCGTATTGCTTACGAATCATACTGCGGAATACCTCCTCAAGTACGCTCATCATCGTAGTACGGTCAATTTTCTTATAGTGCGAAAACTCTGCAAAAGCCTCAATCAAATTAATTTTTGACTCTTCGGCAGATGATACAGCTTTTTTTCGTGCCATTAT
>JBJXHA010000762.1:0-2543 GCA_046160275.1 Bacteroidia bacterium
TTGATGCGATAGAAAGTAGTGAATAGTGAAAAATGAATAGTGAATAACTGTCTTATCCTAAAATAGCTGATAATCAGGCTTTTAAATATAGGTTATTTTCTTTCATTTTTTATAAATTTGTGCTTACTCTCTCAATATAGTTAGGATTTTTCAAGTTTCAAAAACTTGGAAAATCCTAACTATTCTTTTTAACCCCTATTTTACGCCTCCTTCAAACTCAAACAAAACTCCGCAGTACACAGTTTAAACCCACGGTTTTTATACTGTGTAGGACTGCTTCGCTGCGTTCACTCAAAAAAACTCCACTTCGTTCCGTTTTTTCTCGTTCACTTGCTCGCAGTGACAAGCCTTCGATTGGGAAACAAATCAATGCTCCCGCTAAGTATTTTGGAGAAACTAGACAAATAGCTATCTTTGTTCGTCCTATTTTCTTCTATAAGCAATCATAACACAATGAACATTCATTTCAAAGATACTTCGCTTTTTGAGGCTTTGCAAGCGGCTACTTTGTTGCAGGTTGAGGTCGGTTCTTGTTTGTATGGACTGAAAGATGAACATTCTGATACGGATTGGTTGTGTATCTATGCACCTGCCGAAAATCAGCATTTTTCCTTTGTGCGTAGTCATCATCAGTTGCAATATAAACATAAAGAACTTCATGCAGATTTCTTATTTATAGATGTTTTTACTTTTCTGCATAATTTACTGAATGGCGATGCTTCCTTAAATTTTGAGGTGCTGCATACCAAAAAAATGCAACATTCTTGTTTGTCTTATCTATTTGAGCAGCGAACGCACTTTTATAGTTATCGTGTGATGAAAGCCTATTTGGGTTTTGCCAATCGTGATATTAAATTGTTTGGGAAGGAAAAAGGCAGTCGAAATCAGGTAAAAAAATTGTTACACATTGCGCGTTCTTATCATTTTGCGCAGGCAATTTTTGAAGGAAACTTTGAATTGACACCACCTTTCTTGCAAGAAAATAAACAAGATTGGGCAAAATTAGCCGAAAATCCCAAAGAATTTGAGCGATTTTCTGCTGCTTATTTGGCAGAAATGGCAGAAAAAGTAAAACATTATCGCCAAGAAGTGCTGAATAAAACCCTTGATAAACAAGAACTTACACGATATATGCGCCTCGAACACCAACAAGACTTGGACACTTGGCTTTGGCATTTCACTCATTCGCCTGATTATCAAGCAAAACAGTTGAAAGCAATGGACATGAACTTGTTTTATGAGGTGAATGAGCATGATGTTGTGTATGAATAGCCTTGCAAACAATTTTCTTTCTAAGAGGTTAAATAGACTGTAAATTCCATTTTCTGTGTTGTTGGTAGGCTACCTCAACAGCAAAAACCACAAAGTAAAAGAAGTTCTAGCACAATTTACACAAAGAAAAAGCCCTTAACCTCTTGCTTTGTGTGTCTTTGTGGAAAATCCTTTGTGAAACTTTGCGGTAAAAAAATGTACGTTTGTTCCTTTTTATCTCTGTTTACTGATAACTGCTAACTTTTTTTATGCAACCACAACACATTTCCATTACAAATTATCGCTACGATTTGCCAGAAACGCGCATCGCTACTTATCCTTTGGAAAATAGAGATGCGTCTAAGTTGTTGATTTACAAAGATAAAGGCATTTCTGAAAAGCGATTTTACGAATTACCCGATTTATTGAAACCAGAAACTTTGCTCATTTTCAATAATACGAAAGTAGCCAAAGCGCGTTTGTTATTTGAAAAAGAAACGGGCGGGCAAATTGAAATTTTTTGCTTAGAACCTGCTCACAATTTGTCAGAAATGAGCGTGGCAATGCTGCAAACGCAGAAAACACAATGGAAATGCTTGGTAGGTGGGGCGAGAAAATGGAAAACGGGAAAATTGCAGCTCACTTTTTCCATTGAAGAGGAAAAAGGCTTGCTTACTGCCGAAAAAATCGCACATTTGGGCGATACTTTTTTGATTGAATTTGCATGGACTCCCGAAAAATTGTGTTTTGCTGAGATTCTTTCGCTTGCAGGTAATATTCCGCTTCCGCCTTATTTTAACCGCAAACCCGAAGCAAGCGACCAACTGCGTTATCAAACGGTTTATGCTGAAATTTTTGGTTCGGTGGCTGCGCCAACTGCGGGTTTGCATTTTACAGAAGCAGTATTAGCCGATTTGCGCAAAAAAAATATCGAAATTGCGCCTGTTACCTTGCACGTTGGGGCGGGTACTTTCAAGCCTGTGAAAGCCGAAACAATGGCGGGACATGAAATGCACACCGAATTTATCGAGGTAGAAAAAGGAATGATTGAAAAATTGCATCAACAATTGCTTAGGCATAAACAAATTGTAGTGGTAGGAACAACTTCTTTGCGAACGATAGAAACGTTGTATTGGTTAGGGGTGAAAATTATTGAAAATCAAGTGATTGCCGAAAATGAGTTAGAGCTTTTTCAATGGGACGCTTACGAGCTCCCCCAGCAACATTCTCCACAAGAAGCCTTACTTGCCTTACTTAATTGGTTAACGGCGCATCATTTTACCAAACTTTGC
>JBJXHA010000763.1:0-12155 GCA_046160275.1 Bacteroidia bacterium
TTTGCAAAAAATGTAGATTTACTGAATATTTCCTCTAAATTAGGCTATGGTTTGCGCGATAACTTGAATGCTACCGTTTATGGCATTTTGAACACGCAATTTATGAATGGATTTGATAATCCCCTAAGTGATGAGCGTAAATTGATTTCAGGTTTGCTTGCACCAGGTAAAGTGGATATTGGGGTAGGTTTAGACTGGAAGCCGAAACTTCCCATTTTTGAGAGCTTTTCTGTGATGTATTCTCCTTTAAATATGCGTATGAACATTGTACGTGGACTAAAAGGCATGAATGATAGCACTTTGAGAGCCTTCCGCACGAGTCTAGGAAATATTAACAACGAAACCGTGAAAATGGAATTGGGTTCATTGTTGGCAGTTGCTTATCGTATTATGTTATTACAAAGAAAAGAGGGCGATAAAGTAAAAGATTATCCTAAAATGACTTATTCTTCTACTTTAAATGCCTTTATGGGATATTTGCAATACAAAGACAAAGTTACAGGTAAAGATGCAGGAAAACCATTCCAACCAGATATTACACTTTGGACGCATAGCATTGATTATCAAATTAATAGAATTTTCCGTGCAAATGCAGGTATCAACTTTATTTATGATGATGATGTTCGTTTTGCGATTGTAGATAAGAATGGCGCACCTGTTTTGGTGAATGGGGTACAAAAAACGGGACCTCGTACACAATTTAACTATACCTTCGGCTTAGGCATGGGCTTAAACTGGTCTAAGGAAAAATAAGCAGTAGCATTAAAAAATAATCAAGTTCCACGTAGGTTTTTGCCTTCGTGGAGTTTTTGTTTTATAAGAAAATGGTGTAAGTTTGTGGTTATTTAACAATCAAATCTACACCACGTATGACAAAACATCTCTACTTACTACTCCTTTTTACGCTTGTGCAAACATCACTTTGGGCGCAGGCTGTATTGCTAAAAGGCAATGTCAAAGATGCCAAAACAGGGCAGATTTTGGCTGGGGCAACGATTAATGCTGAAAGTAATGGAACTTATTCTGATGAAAAAGGCGATTTCGTACTTTCCTTAGAAAATCCCACCTTTCCGGTTTCTCTTACGGTTTCTTTTATCGGTTATTTAGATGAAAAAATATCGGTAACCTCTGCAAATGAAGTACTTACGATTAGCTTAAAACCTACGGTTTTAGAAGGTAGCGAAGTCGTAGTTACAGGCTCAAGGGTAAGCGAAACGGTTCAACAATCCGCATCTTCTATTCAAAAAGTGAACCTTAATGCCATTAAAGCTACGGCTTCGGGCGATTTTTATGAAGGCTTGGCTTCCTTAAAAGGCGTGGATATGATTACTTCTAGCTTGGGGTTTCGCGCTTTCAACACACGCGGTTTTAACACAACTTCCCCTGTGCGTGTGGTACAATTTATTGATGGTATGGACAATCAAGCTCCAGGCTTGAATTTTCCTGTAGGAAACCTAGTTGGCGCGACTGACCTTGATTTACAAAGCGTGGAAGTCATTACAGGACCTGCTTCCGCTTTGTATGGTCCCAATGCTTTTCAAGGCGTAATTTCTATGACCACCAAAGACCCCTATTTACACAAAGGCTTAAGTATTCAACTCAAAGGAGGCAACCGAAATTTGCGCGATGGACAACTGCGTTATGCGCGTACCTTTGGTAAAAAAGACCAATTAGCGGTGAAATTTTCAGGTTCTTATATGCAAGTTACCGATTTTGCCGCTGATGATAAAAATGCCAATTTATACGGAGATGTTACGACAACGGTAAATTTGAGCGAGGCGGTTCGTGCCTTAGAAAATGGTCCCGATTCGAATAAATACGCGCCCTTATTAGGTTATTTAGACTTTTATCCGCAAGGTTTTCCTGGTAGAATCAAGATTACAAGTCCTGGTTATATGGAAAGCCAAATGACCAATTATAAGACAAATAGTTTGAAATTGGGGGGCGAAGTACATTATAAAATTAAAGAGGATTTGAAACTTTCTGCCGCATATAAATATGGAAAAGGAACGGCGGTATATCAAGGAACGAACCGTTATAGCATCAATAACATTACTTTTCATCAGCAAAAAGTAGAATTGGTGGGGAAATATTTTACTTTACGTGCTTATAATACGCGAGAAAATGCGGGAAATTCGTATGATATGGTGTTTACTGCGCTGAATTTATCAAAAATTGGTATCAAAAATTACGCGGAAAATTACCTCAAGCAATATTTGGAAACGCTCGTGGATTTGGATTCTTTAGATGGCAATTTGAATGGAGCGGATACTTGGATGGTGGATTCTGCACATAAAGCGGCGGCACTTGTAGCGGCAAATAATGCCTACTTACAACCGGGAACGAAGACTTTTGACTCGGCTTATCAAGCAATTACAAGCAATGCAAATTTGACCAAAGGCTCTAAATTTACTGATGCTTCTTCCTTTCAACACATCGAAGGGCAGTATAACTTTCATAAAATCAAATGGTTAGACCTAATTGCAGGAGGGAATGCGCGTTTTTATAATCCTCAATCCTTTGGTACTATTTTTAGCGATACCTTATTAAATCGGGCGGATACTTTGGCAAATGGCTCGGCTGATTTGAAGGCAAAATTCCGAGATTTATCGGTGTGGGAAGTAGGGGGATATGTACAAGGAACGAAAACTTTTATGGATAACCACTTGAAAATCACGGGTTCTGTTCGTGGCGATAAGAACCAGAATTTCAAACCGCAGTTTTCGCCCCGTTTGTCTGCTGTTTATATTCAAGGAGACCATGTATTTCGCGTTTCGGCACAATCAGCGTTTCGGATTCCAACCCTGCAAAATCAATTCATTTTGCTGACTTTGGCAACCCCCGCTTCTTATGATACAGCCAAAAGCAAAACGGTCGATTTTACCTTGATGGGCAATGTGAACGGTTTTGACAATTTGTATGATTTGCAAAGTGTGAAAGAGTTTTGGTCTGCTTACCAACAAGATCCACTCAATATTCAAACAAATTTGCTCAAACCTATCACACTCAATCCTTTAAAACCTGAACAAGTGCGTACTTTTGAAGTGGGTTATCGCACTTCGATGAACAATACCTTTTTTGCCGATGCCGTTTTTTATTATAATTCTTACAAAAACTTCATTGGCGATATTCGTGTCATTCAGCCGCTAAACAATGCAAAAACCAATGATGATAGCGGAACAGATGCCATTTTAGCTTCAAAATACCGCATTTTGCAAATTCCTATCAATTCTACGAATACCATAAATTCATTGGGGGCAACACTCGGCTTATCCTATTATTTAGACAAAGGCATTATGTTAACGGGGAATTATAGCTATGCTCATTTTGATTCCACTCAATTTGATGATGACATTATCCCCGGCTTTAATACGCCTACGCATAAGGTAAACTTAGGCGTTACAGGCACAAAAGTATGGAAAGGTTTGGGTTTTAGTACAAATTGGCGTTGGCAAGATGCTTTTAATTGGCAAAGTCCTTTTGGAAATGGTAGAATTTCAGCCTATCACACACTTGATGCCCAAGTGAATTATCAGTTTGAAAAACTTCATTCAACCTTAAGAGTGGGCGGTTCCAACTTGCTGAATATACGTTATAGAACCGCATTCGGCTCTCCTTTACTTGGACGTTTGATGTATGTTTCTTGGACTTTTGAGTTTGATAAGATATGATAACACAATAAAAACGAATCAATTACTAACAAGGCTCAGCTGTTCTTTTATGGACAGCTGGGCTTTTTTGTATTTTGAAATTGCAAAAAAACGCACTATCTTTGTACTAACTATTTATTCTATATCTATGCAAATGCAAATTATTTTACCTCCCAAGCAACGTAGTTACCTTTCTACAAATTTTGCTGCGAGTACATGGACTGAAATCCAACCTTATTTTGAAGAACTTATTCATCGGGAAATTCACAATGTGCAGGCGCTTGAGTTACTGATTACTGATTTGAGTGAGTTAGAGGCGGCTTTACATGAATCAAGAGCTTGGGCGTATATTGAAACAAAATGCGATACGACTAATCCTTTGGCAATGGAAAAGTTTATGAATTTTGTTCAAAATGTATTACCACCTGCCATTGAGTTGGGGCAAAAAATGGTAGAGAAGATTGTCAATTCTCCTTATACTTCCCAATTAACAGAGAAGCACTACGCCATCTATTTGCGCTTGTTGAAAAATGAAATTGAGTTATTTCGCCCAGAAAATATAGACCTTGGGGTGAAAGAACAGGAAACATCGAAAAGTTATTTTCAAAAAATGGCGAGTTTTACCATTGAGCATGAAGGCGAAGAGTTAACTTTGCAGCAAGCGGTAAAATTAATGGAGCAACCTGACAGAATTTTACGCCAACAAGTATGGCAAAAAATAGAAGGAGTACGCGCGAAGGAACGCCAGCAATTTCATGCAATTTATGATGAATTAATCGCCTTAAGAAGTAAAATCTCCCAAAATGCAGGTTTTGATACTTATACAGACTATGCTTATACCGCGCTAGAACGCTTTGATTATCAAAGGGAAAATGTGTATGATTTTCACAAAACGGTGGAAACTGTCATCAAGCCTATTTACGAAGCGTTGTTGTTAGAGCGAAAAGAAAAACTAGGGCTAACACAATTGCGTCCTTGGGATATGTACATTAACATTGTAAATACAGATACTTTGTTAAAACCATTTCAATCGGGAAAAGAATTAATTGAAAAAACGATTGATTTATTGGCTGAGATTCGCCCAGAAATGGCAGAACCTTTGCAATTAATGCACAATAGCGGCTTTTTAGATGTGGAAAGTAGAATTGGAAAGGCTCCTGGCGGCTTTAATTATCCTTTGGCGGAATCGGGTTTGCCTTTTATTTTCATGAATGCGGCAGGCTCTCAATCCGATATTACGGTAATGCTCCATGAAAGCGGTCATGCCATTCATGCCTATTTAGATAGAAATATTTCGATTACGCGTCTAAAAAATCCCCCAATTGAGGTAGCGGAGTTGGCTTCTATGACAATGGAATTGATTTCGATGGATTATTATTCCATTTTTTATGAAGAGGAAGCAGAATGTAATATGGCGAAAAAAGAGCAACTTTTGCGTACACTCATGGTGTTTCAATGGATTGCTACGGTAGATGCCTTCCAACATTGGGTATATGACCATCCGCAACATACGCACACTGAAAGGGGACAAAAATGGAAGGAATTGTATGTGCGTTTTCATGGAAACAACTTGGATTGGACAGGTTTTGAACAAGAATTGGAACATTTATGGATGAAACAAATTCATATTTTTGAGCATCCTTTTTATTATATTGAATATGCCTTTTCGCAATTAGGGGCGATTGCAGTTTGGCGCAATTATCAGCAAAATCCACAAGCAGCGATTGATAATTACCTTGCGGCTTTGCGTTTAGGTTATACGAAAACTTTGCCTGAAATTTATCAAACAGCAGGTATTGCTTTCAACTTTTCGCCTGAATATGTGAAACCGCTTATAGATTTTTGCTATCAAAAATATCAGCAAATTGGCAATGAATAGATTATATCCCAAATGGAATCATTTTCCTCAAGGTTTTTATACATTTTTTGATTTTGTAGCGCGGAGCTTCAACTCCACGTTACAAAGTCGAAATGCTTACGTTACACAAAACATACATAATTTATCTCAGCCCAAAATAAACACAAGCGGTTTTCATTTTGGGATTTCGTTATTATGCATTTTGCTGTTTCACCTTTTTTCTTGTAATCCTCAAAAAGCTTGTCTTCCAGACGAGGGTTTTATCGCCGAACAAGATACCTTGTATTCTTGTGGTATTTGCGAAAATATTTCCCTACAAAGGTATGATACCTTGTATATGGAGAAGGGGAAATGCGTAAAACACCCTCTAACTCCGCAAAATTCACTTGCCATTATTGAAGAAAAAGATACGGTTTGTATTGGTATTGAACCTCATGCAACGCCTTTTTATTTTGTCCAAGCTGATATAGAAATGGGCTTTGAGTACGAGTTATTACAACTATTGATGCACCAAATTTTACCTGATATTCCCGTAAAATTTAAGCCTTATTTGTATAGTGAAATGCCACAAAAGTTATTAAAACCGCAACCTGAAATTGTGTTGATGAGCGGAGGTTATACAAAAGATACCGCGTTGCAAGGTGTTCTATGGACAAACTCCTATTTGGATTTTCATTATGCCTTGATTACAAGAAAAGCGGATACTAACAAATATAAAACGCTTGCCGACCTCGCAGGCAAAAAAGTAGGCATTTATAAGGACAAAGCGGTTGCTAAATGGGTGAAAAAACATCAACCTTCTTGCCAACTTTTTATGGCAGAAGACGATAAAACCACTGAGTTTTCGGAGTGGATGCAGATGTTGGTGGATAAAAAAGTGGAAGCTATTGTCTATGATTATCCTTTTGCGGTGAATGAAATCGGGGATTATCGAGAAAAGTTGACCATTAGTAATGCTCAATTAGGAGATAGTACTGAAATGCAACACTATGTATTTGGGCTAGCTAATGGGGGAGAAGGTTTTTTAAAAATGTTGAACCAATCTTTGTATTTGATAAAAAAAACACCTCAATATCAGCAACTTGTCGCCAAATATATTCCTAGTGCCAAACTTAGTTCCGCTGAAAATCCTAATTGGAATGACGAAGATCCGCATTTTCGCCCCAAATCAAGAGCAGAAAAAACAGTTGCTCCTACGATAACGGTTGATAGTATAGAACAAAATTTAGGGAAATAATGCCCTTTTATTGATAACACTTGGGAGAGGGCTATTCCTCTTAAAAAATATCGCTAAGTACTCGAGTTTAGGTTAATATTTTGTTCAAAATATTGATAATGAGTAATTTAACATCATTTTCCATTATCTATTATTTATCAATCTTTCTTTTTATAGGTTTTCTTTGCTCTTCCTTCGACTTTTCGCAAGTCTTCGCTAAAATCTTTTTCCACGTCAAAGCGCACAATATAGGTACTGATTTCAACGCCCTCTATTAAGGCTGTTTCGTCTTTCACCGATTTGTGTTGCAGTTCGCTGTCCATAAAAACCAAGTAAATTCCTGTTTTCAAGCCCAAACTATTGAGGTAATAAGCCAATTGTATTTTACCCTCATTAAACTGTGTGATATTATTGAATATTTTTGCCTCTATCACAAATTCAGTTCCTTGAATATTCACAATCAAATCACTACGACCCAAGGCAACATGAGGCTCTAAGTAACTTTTCCCCTTCATTACCACCAGAAAAGCTTGAATATAAGTGTCAAAGCTATACACAAGTGCAGCCTCTTTTAAGCCAATATTATTTCCCTTTTCATCTTTTTCCATGAAATAACGAAACCCCCTTTTCTTGGCATAGTCTTGATAATTGCGAATGATTTTGTCCACGTTGAGTTGCCCACTTTCGGTCAAATATTCCTGCAAATCTATCCGCCCGCTAATGTAATCAAACTCTCCGTTGAGGCTAGGTGAAAAAGCAACTTGCAAACATTTTTTATACAAAGGAACATTGAAAATGATGTTTTTATTTTCATCATGTGTAATTAATCCATTGACAGTTAGGAATTTGATTCGCTCATCATAAATTTCAAAACGCATTTTTCGTTCATCAAACAGTAGTTTTTTAATAAATTCTCTATGCTGTTTTCCTTTATTAATGATATTAGAAATATTTTTATCTATATAAAGAGAAGTGTAATTTTTTTCAATTTCCATATAATGATGTAATTGAAATACCTTTTCGTCGGGGAAGTTTTCCACCAAATTATAGCCAAAACCATTCACTAGCCCAGGTTGCCCTGCCGTGATATAAGCGATTTTTTCCTTCACTTCAGGTGAAAAAAGCTGCTCCGTTTCGGTTTCATGTTGTGCTAATAATTCTAAAATCTCTGCTTTTGAAAAATAAGGAATGTTTAAATTATCATTCGCATTAAAAGGGCTGGCATTGTCTTGAATTACACCCGTGATATTCGAAACGCCTACTAAAATCACGGATTTTAAAGAATGTCTTTCCCTTGAGTGATAAGCCGCACGAATAGAATGAAGAAAAGCACTAAAATAGTCAGGGTTAATGCCCTCGATTTCATCAATAATTAGTACAAGTTTGCGGTTTGGTACCGTTTGTATTTTGTAGAAAATCTCGGCAATTCCTAACCCCGAAAAATCTATTTGCCAAAATGTTGTTAACTCCCCCCTCAACTGCCCCAGAAAAGCGTCTTTACTTTCTTCCCTATAATTTTCAAAATTAATGTGTGCTACTTCATAGCCATTTTTTTCCAACTCGGTTGCTAACAAACGGAAATAAGTGCTTTTTCCCGTTTGGCGCGGTGCCCAAATGGTAAAATAGCGGCTATTATTGACCATATTCTTGCCCTTTGCTATCAATTTTGGGCGAAGGAGGGTGTAGTGCTGTGAAAGAATATTAGGTCCAGAAGTATTAAATGATCTCATTTTGGAAGGATATTATTCGCAAAGATAAGCATACCTTATAAATTTTAAAAAGTAAAAGTAAAAGATATGCTTAAATGTGCGCTAAATTTACAACAATGCTTCAATTGCTTTCACAATTTCCGCATCTTGAATGCCTGTTTTTGGGCTAACAGATCTCACTACTTTTCCTTCTTTATTCACTAAGAATTTTTGAAAATTCCAGCTTACGCTTTCCTGCGTTGTTCCAGTCAAATATTGATATAAAGGGTGCATATCGCTGCCTTTTACCGAAATTTTAGAGAACATTGGGAAACTTACGCCATAATTTTTGCTACAAAAAGACTGAATCTCGCTGTCGCTTCCTGGCTCCTGAGACAAAAAGTTATTTGCAGGGAAACCCAAAATTTCTACGCCTTTTGCATGATATTGATCATAAAACGCTTGTAACTCTTTGTATTGTGGCGTTAAACCACATTTGCTCGCCACATTGACAAAAATCAGCACTTTGCCCTTGTAATCTGCTAGGTTTACGTCTTTCCCTTCGATATTCTTCATCGTGAAGTCATAAACACTGACATCTTGAATCGGTTTGCCTTTTACTTCTGTTACTTTGGCAGCATCACTACTTCCACAACCAAAAGGAAGCAAAGAAAGCAAAGCTAATAATACATTTTTCATGGGATAATAGGAAATTGAATGTGGATAAATTTAAGAATGAAAGTAAAACCAACTTATAAAGGAGAATGTTTTAAAGTGAGTATCAGTGAACAGTTATCAGTTAGCAGTTAGCAGCAGTAAGAGATTGATAATCATATATATATATATATTTGCGTTCAGAGTTTGTTTTATTTATCTTACTTAGCAAAGAAAAGTGCGAAATGGAAAAAATAAGTAAACGCCTTTTTGTAGGGATTGCCTTACCCGAAGCAATCAAGGAAAAAATTCTTCTTTTTGAAGAAGAATACGCTACTGATTTTCAATGGATTGGTGTAGAAAACCTGCACATTACGGTGCATTTTTTGGGAGAAATGGAGGTAGAAATCCTTCCTAATTTATGCACGATGTTAGAAGTTATCTGTCGCAGACAGCCTGCTTTTGCGCTGCAAACAGAAGCCTATACTTTTGCCCCGAAAGGAAAATCGCCCCGCATGATTTGGCTACAATGGAAAAAAGCGGAGGCATTTAAGGACTTAGTTTGGGCAATTGAAAATGCTTTTCAACAAATTGAAGCACACCAAAACCTTCGCAAATCGCCGATTCCGCATACTACGCTGATTCGATTTAAGAAAGAAACGCACCTTCCGCAAATGCCCCTTACGCGCTGGAACATCAAAGAAAGCCTAGCAGTAACAGAATTAATTTTGTGGGAAGCTTTGTTAACAGAAAAAGGGGCTGTTTATCAACAACTTGCGGCTTTTCCTTTGAAAATTTATTACTCAACTTAAATAAACACCTTCCTTAAAAAGAACTGACATTTGGGAAAAATGTGCTATTTTTTCCCAAATGTCAGTTCCACTAATGGTTTTCATACTACTCAATTTGCAATTTCCCATACATTTTTCCTTCTTTTGTAAAAGCTTGGTAAAAATACAAACCTTTTGTCCAATTTCCTATAAAAATACGGGTATTTTGTTGGCTAAGTGCTTGGCTATGTACCACTTGCCCTAGCCCATTATACAGTACAAAAGTAGCTTCCTTCACGCCTTGCGGCAGCTCGACCTGCACATAGTTTTGCGCAGGATTGGGATATACTTTTACCTGTTTGCTGTTTACTGCCGACTGATTGCTGAGACCTAGCGTGTCGCAAGCAGAGCCGTCTAAGGCAGAGAGGGCGTAGTTGGGGTGGTTTGGGACTGTGTTGCCATTTATGGTGGGGAGAATGACAGAATGTTGTAACACATTACACGCCAAGCCCAAGCTATCAGGATTTTCTATGACCGTTAAAGTATTGGTATTATCTACAAAATAGATTTTGTTGTTTGGGGCTAAATACCCAAAACCAAAGCCGCCAAATATGCTCCCTTGCCCATTGTGAACTGCTACTTCTATTTTACTCGTTGCTATATCCATTACCCATAAATCATATTGGTTTATCTTTTGCCCATTTTCGGATACATATAAAAACCGAGAGTTGGGAGAACTTGCTATACCTAACCAACCACCTGTCCCACAAGTAAAAGATTTTCCGTTGGTCATAAGTCCTGTGCATCTATCAAAGGCTATCATATCTACGACACCATACGCTCTATGCCGAAGGTATTTCTGCCCATTAGGAGTAAAAACACATTGCCCACCCGCAGGAAACAAAGTATGAGCGAACTCATTTATTGTTCTTAGTATGGGGATTTGAGGTATATCGTTTTCAATTAACAGCGTATAATATTGGTCTAAATAAGCTGTAGGCATTACCAGCCACCAATCGCGCCCATTGCCATGTCGCACTACGGACAGTGTTCCAGTGGATAGTGTACTATCCTCTAACACTACTTGATTTGCAAATACGACTCCCCCATCCCCATTATTTAGGCTTTTGTCTATTTTCGTACAATAAATATTTTTACCAAAACTAGAAAATGGACTTAGGTTTGTATAATACATCGTAGAATGAAAAATATAGAATTGGTTTGTATCGCTTAAAATTGGTAAAATGACCGCCATCATGGGCAACCATAACCCTTTTTTATCATCAATGTCTAGTTCTTTAGGGTGATACAAGCGCGTTTCTAAAGTATCATGGTTTTTGTTTCCTATCAAAGAACCATTGGTATAAAATAATAGTTCCCCCTTTTCATTGGCGATAGCCGCAAATGTTTTAGAGATGTTAATAACGCGATTATGTGCTTGAATGTTCATGCTCTCATTTGCGCCAAAAATAATATCAGTACCCCCAAAGGCAGAGCTACCCATGTTATTTTCATACCCCAGCAACCAATAACTATCTCGACCTTGGGCATATAAAATACAAACTAAGCAAAGCCATAGATTTGTAAATAGTAATGTCTTTTTCATTTTCAAAATAAAATAAAGGCAGTCAACCTAGCGTAAAAAACTAAGTTGACTACCCAATGAATTATTTAATTACCACAAATTTACCCTCTATTCCATTTACCTTGTAAAAGTAAATGCCTTGTGGCAGAGGTGACGTATCTAATATGTAACGGCTAGTTTCTGAAGATAACGAAATTACTTGAATACGTTTTCCCAAAGCATCATAAATGCTTAATGCTGTATCTGTTACCAATTTCTCCGAAAACAGAAAGTTAAGGTTTCCATTCGTGGGGTTGGGATAAACGCTTAATTTAGCGGCATTGATAACTTTGGGCTGCGCTACGCGCCATTGCATATTTACTACCTCACATAAAGCATCGTCATCGTAAATTACATTTTCGTACAATAATGCCGACATACTACGCGCTTGATACACTGCCCTACCGCCCGCTAAAGGGCATTGGTTGGCTATGTTATTCCTAAAGTTCTCTTGCTTGCTTGTAAATTGAGAGATTTCTGGGCAACACGATAGAGAAAGACGTTGTAACATTTGAGTAACCGATCGTTTGCATTGTGAGTAAACAGTGTGTTGTTTTTTCATACGAAAAAGATTAGAAATGGAAAACGAAAAAATAGTTATCGCTCAACTCATGTATTTGCGTGGGTTTATTTGAACATCTTGCAAGTTTACTAGCTTTTTTGGTAGTGGCATAAATGTAATGCTGTACGGGCTG
>JBJXHA010000764.1:0-12697 GCA_046160275.1 Bacteroidia bacterium
TCTGGAACTATGACAATTTTTGTGGTTTGTCCAAATTGCTTCATCTGCTCCTTTTGAAAATCATTGATTTTCAAGCGATGCGGCAGCTAAAGCAGCCGCTACAGGGTTCGTTCCACAAAAATTGGCAGACAACCATTATTGTTAATTTTAGCCTTGAGTGAGGGCAAAAACTAAAATAATTGCTAATATTGTAAAAGAATAAAACTTCAATAGTTGTCAATCATCTCAATGCAAAAATAGTAATTGCTATTATAAATACAAACTTTTGTTAGGAAAATTTCTTTAGCCTTTTTAGAAAATCTTATTGTAGTAGGTCTTTTCTTTTTTCACTTCTTTTCTAGCCTAAAACGCAAAAAAGGCAGCTAAAAGCTGCCTTTTTGTTTGTGATCCCGCTGGGACTCGAACCCAGGACCCCTTCATTAAAAGTGAAATGCTCTACCAGCTGAGCTACGGAATCAAGCCGTTTTTTTGATTTGTGCCTAGGAGGAGACTCGAACTCCTATGCCCTTACGAGCGCCACCCCCTCAAGATGGTACGTCTACCAATTTCGCCACCTAGGCGGAGGATAGAACTTGGTGTGTTTTGTGATCCCGCTGGGACTCGAACCCAGGACCCCTTCATTAAAAGTGAAATGCTCTACCAGCTGAGCTACGGAATCATTCGCATCTGTTTCTCAAATGCGGTGCAAAAGTACTGCCTTTATTTTATAATTCCAAATTTATTCGCAGAAAACTTTAAAAAATTCTCGTTTTTTTTGCTAAATGCTTGATTTATTGGGACTAAAATTTTACTTTAATAAACAGGAATCAAACTATTTTCAGGGGTTTATAGTTCAATCATTACATTTAATTTTAAACAACATGGCAGCAATTTTTATTGGTATCGTTTTAGTCATTGTGTTAAGCACACTAGGAATGTATTTTTTTAGAGATGATAATAGGTAATATCGAGCATTGATAAGAGAAATTTCGCCTTATTCTAAAATAGTTTACCCAAATTAATCAATGATTATGGGTAGCATAAATTGCGCATATCTTTAGGAGAAAAACCACAAAGTAGCAGAAGTTCTAGCACAAAGTTACACAAAGAAAAGCCATTAACCGTTAGCTTTGTGTTTCTTTGTGTTTCTTTGTGGTAAATACTTTGTGGTAAATACTTTGTGGTAAAAAAAGGCAAGTTCGATACTTTATTTTTCACCTATTCCTAAATGAATTTTAAAACCATAGCCCCTCCTAATACAACGGTAAAAGGGGGTTCTATGGTTTTTTATTCGCTATTTACCTTATTTATTTACCTCCCTATAAAAAAATTTCGTTTGATGCAACGCTTCCCCCTTTCTTTTCATCTACCCTAATATTAGGGGACTGAAGCTTGTAACAATTTAAGCCTGCCTCTCTCTAATCTTTAGGATTCTTCATTTTTAACAAATAACCAACGTTTTGATTTTATGAAAAAACTATCAACTTTCTTTCTGCTTTCAGCCCTCTTGGGGCAATTTCTTTGGGCGCAGGTTACACCTTCCTCACACAATATGCAACAGTTAGGCTATCTCCTACAACCTAATTGGCTAGTATGCAGCAATTTATGGGGTTATGTAGCAAACGATGGCACCGAGTACGCCATTATCGGAACTTACAATGGGGTTTCAATTGTTTCTTTGGCTAATCCTTCACAACCTGTAGAGGTTCAATTCTTGCCAGGTCAGCAAACTATTTGGCGAGAAATCAAAACGTACAGTCATTATGCTTACGTTTCCAATGAGGCAGGTGATGGGCTTCGCATTATTGATTTGGCAGGACTACCTGGCAATGTAGTTTACAAGGACACGACAATTGCAGGGATTGTCACCTCACATACGGTTTCTTTAGATGACGGTTTCTTGTATGTCAATGGCTATAATACGAATGGCGGCACGATAATTTTCGACCTAAAACCTGACCCATGGAACCCTGTTTATATGGGAGAATATAATGCACATTATGTTCATGATTGTTATATCCGAGATAATACCCTTTATGCAGGAGAAATTTATGATGGTTTATTAACTTTAATTGACGTAACAAATAAGGCAAATCCGCAAGCAATTAGCAGCCACAGTTATACAAATTCTTTTACGCATAACACTTGGCTCAATGATGCAAGCAATGTCTGTTTTACGACTGATGAATATGTTGGGGCTTATGTGTATGCTTGGGACATTAGCAACCCTCAAAACATTCAATATTTAGATAAGATTACGAGCAGTCAAAGTGGATTGAACAGTATGCCTCACAATATTCATGTAAAAAATGATTATGGAGTAACCTCTTATTATCAAGATGGAGTAGTGATTTTCGATGTTGCACGTCCACATAATTTAGTGGAAGTTGCACATTATGATACCTATCAACCAACAGGAAGCACAGCGCAATTTGACGGTGCATGGGGGGTGTATCCTTATCTGCCTTCGGGAATTGTGATTGCCTCGGATATGAGTTATGGTTTGTATGTATTGCAACCGACTTACCAAAGAGCTTGTTATTTAGAAGGGATTGTTAATGATGCAGTTACAAATAACCCTGTTTCAAATGTGGCAATTGACTTTCAACCCAACCCTGATTCTACCAATAATAACGGTAACTACGCAGTGGGAACAGCAGATGCAGGAACTTATAGCGTTACCTTTTCTAAATATGGCTATTATTCTCAAACACATAGCGTAAACCTTAGCAATGGGCAGCTTACAACCTTAAATATTCAGCTTCAACCGCTACCGAATGGCGCTTCTACCATTACAGTTTTAGAAGCAGGTACAAACCAACCGATTGAGAATGCACTTATCCAATGGGTTGATCCAGTAGGTCTCGGCTACAATCTTGTATCAAATGCAAGTGGAACGAATACCCAAAACATTGCCTTCAATCAATATCAACTCGTAGTGGGAAAATGGGGATACAGAACTTCTCATCAAGCCCTAAATTATACAACAGCAACGAATTACACCGTTTACCTTACCAAAGGTTATTACGATGATTTTCATTTTGATTATACATGGGAAGTGGGTAATACTGCTACAAGTGGGGCTTGGGTGCGGGTGAAACCAACGGCAACTTATCACCAAAACACCTTGCTTAACTGTAATGAAGATGTTACCAATGACGGAGGAGATAAATGCTTTGTTACAGGAAATAATGGATTGAATGACGAGGTAAAACAAACTACGCAAACCTTAAAATCGCCTGTTTTGGATTTAACGACTTATGCAAATCCTGTGATTAAATATAAATGGTGGTTTGCAAACAAAGATACTACGGGACAAACAGTCAATGATAGTTTGGTGATTTTGCTTGAGCCTAGCAATGGAGGGCTACCTAAATTTATAAAAAGTTATAAAGGATTGCATAATTCATGGACAACCGACAGTTTTTGCGTATTGGATTATGCGCCCCTTACGAACGAGATGCGTTTAAGGATTCGCGTAAAAGATGATTTGCCGAATGATTTAGTGGAGGCAGGCATTGATATGTTTGAGGTAATAGAAGGTGGAAGTTTGAGCACCTTAGCACCGCAATTTGAGGGGCTTCGCTTACAATTTGCTCCGAATCCGATGGAAGGGCAAACGCAACTTTCTTATTTTTTACCTGCCCTAGAGAAATACCAATACGAGCTTGAAATCTCAGATTTGCAAGGAAAGATGGTGCAAAAAATGCCACTTACCCAACAGCAAGGGCAACATTCTCTCCAAATTGATGCCGCAAGCGGGATTTATTTCGCAAGCCTGAAAGCAAATGGGGCAAGAATTTTGACGCAGAAGTTGGTAAAATATTAATAATATGTCTGTCATCGTGTTCAGGTAGGGGCTGTATAAAAGTTCGGAACTCTTCGAAGAATTTCGAACTTTTATACAGCCTCTTCGCCCTTATTTATGACTTAATTGTTTGGCGATTTCAATTCGATATGCTTGAATTGCGGGGAAAAGCGCGGCAACAAAGGCAATGCCTAGGTTTAAGAATAAGCAATAACTTTCTTCATACATGAGTTTTGTCCACAGAAAAGGATAATGCCAAGTTTCTGCGAGATTTTGGGAAAGGAAATAAAGCAAAAAATGCCCTAACATTATCCCAAACAGACTTCCTACGGTTGCTAAACTTAGCGCTTCTAGCCAAGTAAGGTGAAAAGTATAAGCCCTAGACGCACCCATGACGCGCAAAATCGCCAAATCATATTGCCGTTCTTGAATTGCCAAATACATAAAAACAAAAATGCTAATGCCCGAAAGCACCCACAGTAAATAGGCAAATTGCTGCATAAGCGCAAAACCATTGCCCATTAATTCATTCAGTCGCGCCAATTCAAAAGCGGGGGAAGCAGCTTGTAGTTGTGTTTGCTCATTAATCATGCGCGGCACAGTCATCGCGCCCATCGCTCCCTTAAAAGTGAGCAATAAAGCCGTAATTTCCTTTGTGCTATCCTCCTTTTCAATCTCATGCACTTGCCAAATGCTTTCCAAAGGAGTAAAAATTAACGCATCTGCGATTCGATTTGTAGGGGCTGCAATGCCTACTACTTGATAAGTATGCGCTTCATGTTCCTCCTTCTCTTCGCTCACTTCTTCCAAACCATGCGCACTTTGAAAGCTATCCCCTACCCTCAATCCCGTTTCTTGCGCCACTTTTGCCCCAATAATCGCCTCTAATGCTTGCCGCGCTTCTCGTCCTTGTGCCATTTTTAGTTGATATAGGCTTGGATAAGTACTATCACAGCCCACAATTCTATACGATTGATAAGCATCGCCCAAAGAGAGAAAATGCGATTTGGCTACAGCAGGCAAATGCGCAAGGCGTTGCGCTTCCGTTAAAGGAATGTTTCCCGTAGGATAATCTATGTGAAAAAGGTTACACAAAACCAATTGTAAAGGACTACCTTTTGCCCCTACTACTAGGTCAATATCAGCTATATTTTGCTTTTGCTGCGTTTCCATTTGCTGCTGTATTTGCATAGTTACAACCATCATGGCGGTGGCAAGCATGAGTAAAAACAAGCAAAGTAATGTGTTCAACCATTTCTGTCGAAGGTTTTGATAGATGAGAAGCAACATGATGAGAAGTATAAGGTGCATTTTTTAGGGTTCAGAACTTTCTAAAAAGTTCCAAACCCTAAAAGGTTTATTTTTTATACAAAAAGCCAATTTCAGGAGAAAACTCTTCGGAACGCTCTTTTTTGACTTTTAGTTGAAAAGCCTGAAGTGCATTCGCAAGTTTGGCAAAATCCACCGTAGCACTATAAATATAAACATTTTTCCCCACTACGCTCTCCGAATCATCTTTTACCAATTTTAAAGATTCGCTTCCTTTTACAGGCTTGAAAACCTCCCCTTTGTTGAGTAACTGCACATCAGCCAAAGTCAAGTCAAAATCTACACGCAACTGAAATTGCAATAAAACTTGTGGCTCTTCCACTTTAAAAGTTTCATTTTCATACTCATCTGCATCGAAATTATGCCAATCAATGGCAACAAAAGGCAAGCCCAAGCCGCCGCGCATAATGGTATTAGATTTTAGATTGAGTTCCTGCCCAATTTTTAGTACATCGGTTGGGCGCAAGCCATTAAATAAGAAAATGTTTTCCACAGGAACACCATACAACTCCGCTAATTTACGGGGAGTATCGCCTTTTTGCACAATAATCGTAAAACTACGCTTTGTCAATTCGGCATTTTGCGTTGCTATTGTATTGTATTTTTGCTCAAATAAAGCGAGTTGCGCCAACTGATTTTTGAGTTCGGGGCTATTGCTTTTTTTCAACTGCTTTTCGATTTCCGTTTTCAGTTGCGCCAAAGTCATTTCCTCTGATTTTACCGTAGCTTCGGTAGGCAAAGTAATGACAGTTGGAGCTTGCCCTTTTAAGGCTAAGGTATCATATTTCCCTAATTTATACTTTTTTATGGTGTTCACAAGCAAAGTATCGTATTTAGGATTGGTGGCATAACCTGCCATTTTGATTTCATACGCCCAACACATACAATCTGTGGGAGGACATTTTTTAAAGGCATTTTCGAAGCGTTTTCTTTTAAGGTATTCGCTATGGTCTAAATACCCATTTTCTACGTTTTCGTATTTTTTAAAAAAAGCAGAATCTTTGTATAAAATGCCAGCCTTGTCATACTCAGTCGTTAAAACCTTATAAATCATGCCTTTCCAGTCTTTGTGCGACTTTTTTCCAAAGTGATTGTTTGCTTTTACCGCCAATTCAGAAGTGCCAAAACGCGATTCCAAAATGCCTTGCCCAAGTTTGATGCTCGCAGGAACGCCCGTACGCTGCATTTCTTTTACCGCCAAATCACGGTACAATTCTACATATTTCCAAGGCGTAAGGTCTTTATTCTGCGCAAAAGCATTGCACAAAAAAGTTATTAATAACGTGAATGTCAATAAGGTACGCATATTGAGTAATGGATAATTAATAATTGAGAATGGATAATTTATGTTAACTTACTCATGATGAGTGATTGCTAATTGATAGACTAACGAAACGAAGCACCTCCTTATTTTTACTGTGGTGGTGGCAGTAGTCCTTTAATTTTATATTTTTTGACCTTTTGCCAAAATTTCCCCATATTCAGCGTGTCAAAACTATAATGTTTTTCTAAATAGTTTTGAACTTCTAATTGAGAAAAAATAACCTCATCATTTGGCTGAATATCTTCTTCTCTAGCCAACTTAATATTCTTTTTTTGCGTCTCTTGCATCCAAGTAATACAAAGGTTAACATCTGGCACATAGCCATTTAGGATTACTTTTAAAGGTTCTTGAAGGCTTTTTTGCTTGTATAAATGTTGAATATAAGCATTCATTCTATCATGTTCAGGATTTCCTCTATCAAGATTTGTAGGGTTATATACAGTTCCTAACATTTGGTAGTAAGGAGGCAAAAACACAAAAATCAAAAATAAATACGGCAAAATGTTTTGTGTCAAGCCCATTTTTTCCGTAGAAATATTTTTAAGCCAACTGATGAGTTGATTAAAAAATAAGCTAATATTCAATGCTAACAAAGGATACATAGGAATATCATACCAAGCCAGTTTTGTTTGTGCTTTTGAAATAACTAAAAGAAATGCAAGGCTACAAATAGAGGAATAAATACTTAGTTTACGATGCTGTTCGTTTTGATAAAAATAGCCTGCGACTATACTCATTATTGCCCATATTATCCAGCTTTGATAGCGAGTATCCATGAAATTCACAAAATAGAAGGAAAAATCCCCTTTATGTCCTTCTATCACAGTTCCAAATCGCCCACCCATATCATTTGCCCAAACTGCGTCCCAATAGCCAGGTGTTACTTGATTGCGTACGATATAATAAATTGCCAAGGGGAGAAGGCTTAGGATTGCAAAAACCCAGAAATATTTATTTTTTAGTGTGTTCACGAGTTGTTTTCGCCATAATAAATAAAGTGCAATACCTGGCGCAAAGGTGAGAGCCGCAATAGATTTCGTAAACAAAGCCAATGCAACTGCGAGAAATGCAACTGCTAAGTATTTTTTTTGACTTTGAACATTATCCGTTTCGCTGTATAAGAAAAAACATAAAACATACGAAGTCATAAAGAAAGTAAGCGGTACATCAAAATCGGCAGTACGGCTACCATGAACGGAAACAAAACCCATGCTTGTCGCCAAAATTAGGGCTGACATCATCCCTATTCCCAAGTTAGCCAAATATTTTCGGGCAAAATATATCAACATAAGGCAGGTAACAAAACCTAACATAGCAACAGGCAAACGCGCACTTAATTCATTGCAGCCAAACAAATAAAAACAAATGATTTGACAATAATTTAGCAATAAAGGTTTTGTAGCCCACATATCAGGCTGCCCCGCAAAGGTGTTTACTAACCAATTACCACTTTTATACATTTCATAAGAGCTAGTAATTGTACGCGCCTCATCATAACACTCTAAAGGCAAGCTGTCGATATGTAAAAAAAATGGGAAATATAGCACAAACAAAAAGAAAAAAATCAGCCAAAATTGTTTGTATTGGAGAAGATTTTTAAAGAATACTTGCATAAAGTTTATACTATTGAAAAGTAACTTTAGGATACAAAACACAAAAAAGGTACAATGAAATTGCGATAAATGGTGATTGATTACAAAACCTTTTTGCTTACCTTGTTTCCACTTCCCAGCCTCTTTCTCGATGTTCAAGTTCTATTTTGACGCAATATTTGTCTTTCAAATAAGAAGCCACACTGTCGGCTGCGAATACGCTGCGATGTTGCCCACCTGTGCAGCCAAAGCAAATCATCAGGCTATCAAAATCTCTTTCCAAATAATTTTGAACGGCAATATCTAACAAAGGATAGATATTTTTCAAGAAATTAGACATTTCGGATTGTGTTAAGAGGAATTGCTTCACAGGCTCATCGCGCCCTGTTTGCGTTTTATAAGGTTCGTATCGCCCAGGATTGTGTAAACTACGACAATCAAACACAAAACCTCCGCCATTGCTCGTGGTATCGGCAGGAATCCCTTTTTTATAGGAAAAGCTTTTGATTTTCACGACTAACTTACTTTCCGCATTGGCTGAAATTGTTTGAAAACGCTTAACGTTTTTTTCGTTTATAATCTCATTCAATATTTTCCCCAAAACAGGCAATTGAATCGGCAAGCCTTCTTTTTCTAAAAAGTCTTTTAATTGCTGCAAAGCGGCAGGAATAGCAGACAAAAAATAAGGACGGCGTTCAAACAATCCTCTAAATCCATAAGAACCAAAGGTTTGTAAAATCCTTATGAGGATATACCCTTGATAATTTTGATAAAAACTGCTTTTTTCTAGCCCACCTTCGACCAGAAGATTTGCCTTTTCAAAATAAAAATCCAACAAAGATTTTTTCCATGCCAAAGGTAAAGCTGCTTTTGCTTGCCACAGTAAAGAAACCACATCATATTGCAATGCACCACGCATACCGCCTTGATAATCAATAAATTTCACCTCATTTTCTTTTACCATGATGTTACGGCTCTGAAAATCTCGGAACATAAAATATTGGGCAGGTGCTTGGCTTAAAAAATCGGCGAGTTGCGAAAATTCTTCAAAAAGTTGCGTTTTGTTGTAGTTGATTTCTAAGACATTCACAAAATAAAATAGAAAATAATTCAAATCGTACAAAATCGCGCTTCTGTCAAAGCTTTTTGCCGCCAAACAATGGTTATAATCTATTTGCGCGTGTCCTTTGATTTGCAAATTTGCAAGCTGTTCTAAGACTTTTTGATACAACTGATATACCTTTTCTGAATGACCTTCGCGCGTCAACACATTATATAAGGCTTCATTTCCCTCATCAGACTGGAAATACAAATCTTTTTTCTCAGCAAGGAAAAAAACTTGCGGAACAGGTAAATGAAGTTGTTGAAATTTTTCAGAAAAATAAATAAACGCCTCATTTTCAGCGAGATAATTGGGGTTATAAGTTGCCACACAAGTCTGGTTTTCGCCCCAAGTGATGCGAAAATACAAACGACTGCTACCTGCTTGCGGAAGTGTTTCGATATGTGTTGGCAAAAAACCTTGCCACTGAAAAAATTGTTGCTCTATATATGCTTGCATGAAAATAAATAAGCGTGAGAAAGTGAATGGTGTTTCATGGGAAAACAGGAATGTTTTTTTCATAAAAAATAAATTTAGGTGTTATTTCTTATTTTCCCCCATTAAATATCTGCAAAAATAGCAAAATTTACTTGTTCTTTTAAAGATACGAAATTTTTTTGCCCCTAATTTTTGCAAAGCACAAACAAAAGAGTAATTTTACCGCCCGAAAGCGTGAAGTATTAATTTCACGAATCAATCGCTTTATTATACCAAAAAATACGATATGGAGCAAAGTTTTATTCAACAATTGCTGTTAGATTCTGGGCATACTACCCCTTTGGCATTTTTGCTGGTGTTGGGTTTGTTGCTAATGTTGATGGATGTTTTTGATGCAAAAAAAGCAATGCCTTGGCTAACAGGGATAGGGCTGTTGATGTCGGCATTGTTAGCCTTACAACCTCAACTTTTTGGTGACGGAATGTTGCCAGAGCAAAGTGCGTTCAAAGGGATGATTAAAGTGGGCGGAATTGCGCAGATGACACATGTATTATTGTGTTTGTCGGGCTTTTTTGTATTGTTTTTTATTCAAGATTTCCTCAAACGCCAAGCAAAACCTGTCTATGAAGTCTATGCTTTGCTCGTTTTCTCCATTATTGGTATGATTATGATGGCAAATGCGGGAGATTTATTGATGACTTTCGTAGGTTTGGAAACATTTTCTATTCCTTTGTATATTTTCGCAGCTTTGTTTAAAACAGAAAAGCGTTCTAACGAAGCAGGTCTAAAATATTTCTTATTAGGTGCTTTTGCTTCTGCTTTTATGTTGTTTGGGATTTCTATTCTTTATGGAATGTCAGGCACAACCAAACTAGCCGAACTTACTGCAAAAGCGGAAATTTTCGCAGCAAACCCTCCTTTGTTTATGACAGGTGTGGCGATGTTGTTAGTAGGTTTCTTGTTTAAAGTATCTGCTTTCCCTTTCCATAGCTGGACACCTGATGTGTATGAAGGAACGCCTACACCGCTTGCAGGTTTCATGGCAACGGGTAGCAAAATGGCGGTATTTATTTCTATGGCGCAAGTGATGGCAAGCCTAAATTATACAGGTTATGGCAAAATCATTGTGTTAATCGCAACTGCGGCTTTGTTAAGTATGGTGTGGGGAAATATCGTTGCGGCTCGTCAAAAAAACATCAAAAGAATGTTAGCATATTCAAGTATTGCGCATACGGGTTATGTTCTATTGGGAATGTGTGCTGGAAAAGCAGGACTACCTGCGGTGATTTTTTATATGTTCATTTATACCTTGATGAATGTAGGTGCCTTTGGTTTGGTGGGAATGGCGGAAGAGCAACACAGTGATACCAACATGGATAACTGGCGCGGCTTAGGCTTAAAATCTCCTTTGTTTGGCGCGATTATGTCTATTTTCCTTTTCTCCATGGCGGGTATTCCTCCATTGGCGGGCTTTATGAGCAAATATTATGTCTTTTATTATGCCTTAAAAGCGCAAGGGATTCCAATGATTATTCCTGTTTTGGGGATTTTGACTTCTGTGGTGGCAGCTTATTATTATATTTATGTCATCGTTATCATGTATTTTGGCAAAGAAGAGCAACCAACCGTGCGCCCTGCTTTTGATACGCTTCCTGTGGCAGGCGTGATTTTATTGGCGGTTTTGGTCGTAATTTTAGGACTTGCTCCTTCTTTAATGATAAATCCAATTAATGATTCTTTTAAAATTGCAGCAGCAAGCGTAGCAGGTTTGTTTTAAGAGAAAAATAGGAGGTAGTCCTTCAAATGTAATGCTAACTAAAACCTGTAGCGGCTGCTTTAGCTGCCGCAGAAGCGCAAAAACTTCGTTTTTGCAAGTTATCGGGCAGCTAAAGCAGCCCGTACAGCATTACATTTTTACCTCTACCCATTTTTTTAGACGAACAACCCAATATTGAAACAGTTCGAAACTCTTTTTAAATTCGTTGAAGCGTAGCCCTACCTTTTCACAAATTTAAAACTTTCTTGTTGATTCCCTCCTTGAACGGCAAGGTAATACACGCCCGAAGCCCAATTTTGGGTAGAAATCTTGAGCAGATTTCCAGTAATTTCACGCGCTTGTTCATAATAAATTTTCCCGTTTACATCACAAATTTTAACCGATGCCTCCTCGATACCTGTAAATTGCAGAAAAATCGCCTCTTCAACAGGATTGGGATAAGCAATAATTTGCAACATTTCTGAAATATTTAAAGTAACAGGATCAGTAGTTTCCATTTTTCCGTCTATATCCACTGCGGTTAGGCGATAACGAACATAATCCTCATGCGTTAATCTTACTGATTTATCTAAAAAATGAAAGGTTTGTCCATCAGTTTCGCCAACCTTTTTAAATTCCTCCCCTTTGTCTGCTCGCTCAAGAAAATAAGATTGATACTCAACTTGTTCTGTTTTTTCCCAAGTCAAATTAGCATCATTACCTGCCCATTTTGCAAAAAGATTAATAGACGGATTTAACGAGCCTATTATGCAAGAAATGGTTGTTGCTCGCTGTACCCCATTTAACTCTACATAACTCGCACGGTTCATTGCTGGGGTATAAGGATTATAAATCGCAAAAGCACCTGCAAAAGAAGAGGGCTGCAATTTCATCAATACAACAGGCGTATTTGCCTGCCAAGTTTGGTTAATGCTCGCATCACTCATCGAAACTAAGCCGCGTACCACATACGTCTGATATTTATTTGTGCCAATGATTGTATCATTGCCCGCTTTTTGCACAGACATATAGGCGGCTTGTAGGGGCGTTTGGAGAATGTTTCCAAAAGAAGTGTTGCTATCGCTACATTCTAAGGTAAATTGAATGTTGGAAACTACTCCTTGAAAATTCCCATCAGGAATAAGGCGAATTTCCAACTCGTTATTATTTTGTTCCAAGCAGATTTGCACCGAAGGCAAAACGTTTACTTGCGCTTTTCCCCAAAAAGGGAGGAGAAGAAAAGAAAAAAGAAGATGATATTTCATGGGAATGAAGAATGAAAAGTGAAAAATGAAAAGTGAAAAATGAAAAGTGAAAAATGAAAAATGGGTTCTGTTAAGAGAGTTCCGAACTCTTAAAGAGTTCGGAA
>JBJXHA010000765.1:0-4331 GCA_046160275.1 Bacteroidia bacterium
TGATTTTATTTAACGCTATCACACTTGTTATTACACAGTCTTTTCTTGAATTTAAATGCAAGGATTAACCCTGACTTCTATAATACCTCACCGCAAAAAAAGCAAGTACCAAAAAAGGTAAGGTAGAAGCTAATACTTTGATATTCAAGCTAATGATACCGATGATAAACATAAAGCCTAGTAAAAGGCTAAGTGCGCCAATGCTGATGAAGGTGAGGCGTTTGCTGGGCTGTTTTTGAAATAGGGTAATGAGTAGCAGGATTTGCCCGATTAAGGGAAGCACCGTAAAAGGGTGAAGGACGGACATTGGGGCGGTAAATAATTTTTGTAGAATTTCTGCTTCTGCTTGAAAGAGAAATACTTGGTTGCCGCCACCCCATTCTAAAAAGCCCAACAGCGAGCTAAGAATAAGGAGAAAATTAAATACTTTACTTTTCATTTTTTATGTTAAAATTTATTATAATGCCAAGTCCACCGCAGGATTCCACAATAAGGTGTCAAAATCTACTACTTTTCCCTCTTTGACTTCGATGCCTTCGGCAGTTAATCTTTCTTCCATCGAGGGATTGGTGAAGGCGTGGCTTCCTGTCAATAATCCGTTGCGATTGATGACACGATGCGCAGGTATTTCTGACGTTGCTGCCGCGCCATTCATGGCATAACCCACCATTCGCGCGCTGCGTTCTGCCCCTAAATAACGGGCAATCGCACCGTAACTCGTTACCCTACCTTTGGGAATAAGTTTTACCACTTCATATACATTTTGAAAAAAATTTTCTTCCATCTTTCTTTTTCTAATTTTTATAAATACATAACTTCTTTGTAATCAATAATTTATCCTCTTCATAAATTTGTAAGAAGTAAATTCCTGCGCCAACATTTTGAGTCGAAAGTGGCTGTTCATTTACTACTTTTTCCCAACGTTTTACGCTTTTGCCTTGAATGTCTAAGATTTGAACATTTACCTCTGTCGGTTTTGCAAAATTAAGCAGAAAATATGAATCCGCAGGATTTGGGTAAACAAAAATGTTTGGTTGATTGCTATTTTCACTGATTTCGCTGAGGCTATTTTTCTCAATCGCTCCTACATTTGAAATACTTGTGCGCACATTTCCAAAAAAATCGTGGGTGATATAAGGCGAAACCGTAGCCGTTTGAATCCAATAAGAATGTTGGGCGTTAGGAGTCAATTCATTCAATTGTGTAGGCAAAATAAAAGTAGGCAATGCCGTAAAAATTTGTTCATTTGTCGTATTAATCGCAGAATTGGTGCAAATTTTACTTGTATTCCAACGGTTATTGAACAAGCTAAAAATAGTATTCGCCGTTAATCCATTGCAAGTTCCTGACGGGATATAAACGCTTATTCCATTTTTTGTCGCAGTAAGCGTGGTATCTTGCGTAAAAATGTTGTTTTTGATAACGATATTTTGCGCATGAACAAAAGGCGTTCCCAAAGAAGAATAAATCGGCACCTTATTATAAATGCTGCGCCCCGAAACGCCTACGACTGTATTATTTTCCACATAAATACTTTTCACAAATCCATAATTAAAAAAGCCGCTAAATGCGTCCCAAATGCCAATATCTGTTTGCAAAATCACATTATTATAAATAAAAATGCTATCCGTTTGGCGATAAGCGTAGGGAACATAACCCGTTCCGTCATAAGGCTCATAAGCGCAGCAATGATATTTTCCGCTACAATTTTGGTTATTTCCTCCGCCTACACAAGCATAAGTGCAAGTCAATTCATTGGCAACAGAAAAGCCACCGGGCGGAAAACGCTTGCCATTATTCAGGCAGGAACGCCAAAAAGCCGAATCTTCATTGTAAACCAAATTTCCTTCCCAAACCCCTTTTGCCCCCGAATGAAGGTAAAAATTCACAGAATAATTGTCGTAGGCGATGTTTTGTTTGCAATAAATTCCTTCGCTTAAGGAAGTATTAATGCCTTCGCCCCAATTTCGATAGACTTTATTGTGTTCAAAGGTAATATTTTTGCAAAATTCCGTTTTTAAAGCTGAACCCCATTGGCAATTGCTCGCAATTTCATCACTATTTTCATTACAAGTATTCGAAATGTCGCAATTTTTTGCCCAAATTGTATCCGCCAAAGTAAACAAACAACCATGTGATTTTGCATCTTCAATGATAACACTATCCACTAAAATATTTGTGCATCTTTTGTTTCCCCCAATAAATTTTAAGCCTGCAAAATTTGATTTTTTGAGGGTAATATTTTTTACATAAATATGGCTACCCATCAAAGACATGAGCGTACTGTAGCCCGCATTTGTGGCATTATCCCCATGAATTGTTACCTTTCCGATGCCACGAACACTCACATTTTTATACAATTTTGCCCCATTTTGGATTTTTAGAAATTGCGTTGCCGTTTGTGAAAGCGTTTGAGTGGGATAATAATCGCCAGCAAGGAAAATAATTTCATTGTAAGAATGGCTGTTATTTGCATTGTTTACACCAAAAGGAAAAGCCGCTAATGCCGCTTGAAAGGTCTTTTTGGGCGAAGAAAGCGTACCCGCATTGCTATCATTCCCATTGGGAGAAAGATAAATTTGATGTGTAGGCGCAAAAATTTGTGGCAAAGGAATAGTGATTTGCGCAATCGCTGAAAAAGTGCTAATTATCAATAAGATAAAGAGTGTAAAACGGTTCATAAGTGAATAGATAAGGTGATAAAACGATACATTCTAAACGAAAAATATTCGCTGTTTGTTACAAATACTAACGTATAAAAAGTAAAACTACTCATATAGGAAAAAGTGCTTTTATTTTTCTAAGAAAATGCGTTGTTTTGTAGGAATTTCATAACCTAAGTAATCGGAAGGCAAATTAGCCCTTCTTATCTCAAACCATCTCATTATGACGACTAATTTACGTAAAATTTTCCTACTTCTTGTTTTGGGGCTTTTATCCCTCTCATTTATTTTTGCAGGTAATGATATTGCCGTTTCTGGAGGACGCACGCTTTCTTTGGGACGAGCTTATACCGCAGTTCGTGGCGATGTATGGGCTTTGTCTTATAATCCTGCGAGCATAGCCTTCGCACCTCATGTTCAAGTCGGAATGTTTACCGAACGGAGGTTTATGATGAAAGAATTAACCTTTGGTAATTTTTCTGCTGTTGTTCCTTTCAAAGGAAATCATGCGGTAGGCTTGGAAGCGGGAAGTTTTGGCTTTGCGGGTTATCGTGAAACAAAGGTTTCGGCAGCCTACGCGATTCATTTTCAAAAAGTGATTAGTATTGGCACAAAGTTCAATTTTTTGAATACAAATATCGAAAATATTGGAAGTGTAGCGGCTTTTTCGGTAGATTTAGGGCTAAATGCACGCATTTCCAATACTTTGACCATGGGCGCAAGTGCTTCGAATGTAACGCTTACAAAATTCAAGCGACTGAATCGTCAACAACCTATTCCCACAGTGTTTACTGCGGGAATAGCCTATACTCCTTCTGATAAAATTTTGATTGTGGCAGATGTGCAGAAAGACATAGCCTATCCTGTTTCTTTGCGCGGCGGCATCGAATATAAAATTAATCAAATTGTAAGGGCAAGAATGGGCGTAAGTTCGGCACCGCTTACCCTCAATGCAGGGATTGGGGTAGAATGGAAATCACTCGCCTTCGATTTTTCTAATAGTTTGCACGAAAAATTGGGTTATACGCCTGCTTTTTCGCTTTCGTATAGATTAGGAAAAAGAGAGGAAAAACGCTAAATGCCTCTCTTTATTCGTGTTAGACACGCAAAGTCATTCCATTTTAAGTAAGTACTCAGTAAGAATTAGTTTATGTTAATGTTTTTACTCAAAATATTGATAATAAACAAGTTAATGCTATTTTTGGTTGTCAATTATTAATTATCCATTACTTAAGACCAATTAAAAGAATAAAAGTTTATGAAACCAACTTCAAACGATTACGCGCCTTTTTATCACACTTATATCGAAAAAATTGAGTCTGATGACGTAAAAACGGTGCTAAAAACGCAATTAAATGACTCCCTTGCCTTGTTTCAATCCCTTACTGATGCTCTTACTTATTATCGTTATGCAGAAGGAAAATGGAGCATTAAACAACTCTTGGGGCATATTATAGACTGTGAGCGGATTTTTGCTTACCGCGCTTTGCGTTTTGGAAGAGCCGACCAAACGGAATTAGCAGGTTTTGATGAAGATGAATACGCAAAGTATAATCGTGCAGAAGCAAGAGATTGGGACGAATTAGTGATGGAATATCAGTTGGTAAGACATTCCAGTATTGCTTTATTAAGCTCTTTTAACGAAGAAGAAATGGCAAGAGAGGGGAA